>NZ_JACJPT010000179.1:0-6593 GCF_014696195.1 Sphaerospermopsis sp. FACHB-1094
ACAAAATCACCACCTATATCAGCAAAAACCACGCGGTGATAGGGATAGAAGATTTGAATGTATCTGGGATGTTAGCAAATGGGAAATTATCAAAAGCTATATCAGATATGGGCTTTTATGAATTTAGAAGGCAGCTAGAATATAAAACACAACTGTATGGCAGTAAGTTAGTAATTATGGATAGATATTATCCCAGTAGCAAGACTTGCTCAACTTGTGGAGAAAAGAAATCATCACTGTCATTATCTCAAAGAGTGTTTAAATGTGATAACTGTGGCTTTGAGATTGACAGAGATTTAAACGCTGCGATTAATTTAAAACAAGAAGCGGTCAGATTGATCGTGTTAGCCTGTGGACTAGATAGTGCCGACACTGCTAGGGTGAAACAGGAAGAAAAAGCCAACTTTTGTTAGCATTAGTTAGCTTTTTTGTATCGGTTTATATTGATACGGGTGTTTTTATTGACTATCTCAGTCCACAAGCGATCGCTGGATCAACTCTCAGAACTACACAACGTCGTGGCCGTGATCCAAAAAAATTATTTGAAGATGCAGAGGATGTTTTAAAGTTAGTTTCTGCAAAACATACAGGTGCTACATCCAGTCTTACCTATTATGAAGTAGAATAAGCATTATTTAAACAGAGGAAGTGTTGAAATTAGATGGTGTGATACTTAACAGCAGTTGTATTCCAATCAAATTCTGTGATACTGATGTGGCATTAAACGTATTATAAAATACACAATATTTGGAATACAACTAAAGAAGCAAGCGATCGCCCCACATTTCCCCCACATTTTCTAAATTCAATGATAATGATAAAAATTTTCAATAAGCTTTAGTATTTTTTCATAATTACAGCATGACGATTTCTCTGATAAAAGCCGAATTTTTCAGGCTTTTTAACTGGAAAGTGATCAAAAAGCAGTCAGCTTGACTAATTGATCAGGTTACGAGAAACTATAGGTTGATGGATGTAACTGCTAACCCAAATAATAACTTTCGTTAAGATTTTGAGATATATATTTTTAAAGATGGAACATTATGAACAAATGGCAACTTTTGTTTCTGTGTTCTTTCAGCAATAGAAAACTAACTCCGCTAAAGCAGTTAAGTCCAAGGGTACTATTGAGATTGGCATTCAGAGAATGGAAACACTAGAATTTATAATTTATCCCGACGGTCGAGTACAAGAGAAAGTCACTGGTATAGTGGGATCTTCTTGTGCGGAGGTAACAGCAGCCATAGAAGCCCAACTGGGAAAAGTGGTAAATCAGCAGCCCACCTCAGAATTTTTCGCCAACAAAGCTACACAGGAATCAAGTGTAGTCAATACCCAAACTGCTTTTAGCGAATGGTAAGTTTTCCAAATCGTCTACTTTCATTGATTACAAACCGCCATGTCACACTTTAGCCAAATTAAAACTCAAATCCGCAACCTCGAATCCTTACAAGATGCACTTTCCGACTTAGGAGTAGACTGGAAACCAGGCCCTCGTGAAGTGCGTGGTTATCGTGGTCAAACTCATCCAGCCGAAGTTACCATTGAACAGGAAAATGGTTATGACATCGGTTTTAGATGGAATGGTCAGGAATACGAATTGGTAGCTGACTTACAATATTGGCAGCAAAATTTATCTGTAGATGGATTTTTGCGCCAAGTCACCCAACGTTATGCTTACCAAACAGTGATGAAAGAAACTGCCAAAGTTGGTTTCCAAGTTGCTGAAGAACAGAAAAATGCAGATGGTTCTATTCGTTTAGTGGTACAACGCTGGAGTGCGTAATGTCTCAATTGCAACCGTTCCCAGAAGATTTAGATAATAATCTAGACAATAATCCTTCCGGTTTAGAGCCAGAATTAGGCGGTTTTTTGCGAGATGAACCAGAAAGTTCTGGTTTAGAGCCGGAACTGGGCGGTTTGCTGCGACAGAAAGGAGTTTATGTCGATGAAATTACCTGTATAGGTTGTAAACACTGCGCCCATGTTGCTAGGAATACATTTTATATTGAACCTGATTATGGGCGATCGCGTGTAATTCGCCAAGATGGCGACTCAGAAGAGGTAATACAAGAAGCTATAGATACTTGTCCTGTAGACTGTATTCACTGGGTTGATTATACAGAACTGAGAAACCTGGAGGAAGACCGCAGATATCAGGTTATTCCTGTAGTGGGTTATCCGGTGGATCATGCGGTAGCTACCACAGAAAAACGTCGTAAAAAGCAGAGATTAGCAAAAAATCAATAATATAGCAGGAGTCAGGAGTCAGGATTTCAGAATTCTGATTACTTATATCAATTCAATATATTGAATTGCTACCGCCTAGAGCGATCGCTGCATTTTGTCCACCAAAACCAAAACTCAAGCAGAGCAGTTTTTGTATTTCTGTATTTCTTACTGTTGTCACAAAATTTAAATCAAATTCTGGCTGTTGCAATCCCACAGCAGGAGGTAATATTTTATGCTTTAAACTCAAAAGCGAAAATGCTACACCTAAAGCCCCCGATGCTCCTAGTGTATGACCTGTAGAGCCTTTGGTAGAACTAATAGCTACTTTTGGCGGAAATAAAGACTGTATAATTTTGCTCTCTATTCGGTCGTTGAGAATCGTAGCTGTACCATGAGCATGAATGTAGTCTATATCTGCGGGTGTTAAATTACTGCGTTCTAAACATTGCTTGATAGCAGCGATCGCACTCTTTCCTTCTGATTCCGGCTGAATACCATGAAACGCATCTGCTGTCAAGCCAAAACCCAGAATTTCCCCATAAATATTTTCTGGGTTGATTTGGCGTTGTTTTGCCGACTCCGCAGATTCCAGCACAAACACAGCACCACCTTCACCTAATACCAAACCTTCCCGGTGTAAATCAAAAGGATAAGCGCCTGTTTTTGCTAAAGCCCCCATTTGCTGAAATCCACAGATGGTAAGGGGTGTAATAGGTGCTTCCACTGCACCAGCGATCGCCCGTTGACATTGACCGCTTTGAATTAACATAGCAGCTTGGGAAATTGCCCAAATTCCCGTAGCGCAGGCCGCCATTGGTGCTAAAACTGGACCACAAGACCCGATTTGTCTGGCTACAGCGATCGCATTCATCAGTGGTAAAGTATCCAACCAATTTTCCAGATTTAATAATTCTGCGTTGGTATCTTGACCATACATTTGCTGTGCAAACTTCTCCCAAGACGCTTGATAGCTACGACTAGAACCAATTACCACAGCACAATCAGGCAAAGACGCTACTAATTCAGCATTTTGTAAAGCAGAATAAACAACCATCTGAGTGAGGGTACTCAAATCAGAAGGTTGTTGATTAATTAAACCTAGAGGAATTTTCCCCAGTTCTGGAAATGGTTGATGTAATTTAATTCCCGTTTTTAAGCACAGTAAATTTTGCCAGCTATCTTTCAAGCTGTTACCCAAAGCAGAAACTAAACCAATACCAGTAACAACAACCCTAACCAATTTTAGATTTTAGATTTTAGATTTTAGATTTTAGATTTTAGATTTTAAATTAGGAGTCAGGAGTCAGGAGTCAGGAGTTCAAGGAGTCAGAAGTTATTAATTTTGACTTTTGACTTGATTTATTCCCTATTCCCTCTATTCAATAATGGACAATTAACAATTAACAATTGACAATTACCTCTCCCTTAAAATCAGAGGATTTCAAAAGCCGAATTTTGGCTTTTTCCCCCTTTAAAGGGGAGGTTTTAAACCTGGAATAAAACAATTATCAATTGTCAATTGTCAATTGTCAATTATCAATTGATAACTACTGAGGAACTTTCAAGTTTTCAGCACCTTTAACTACTTTAGCAGAATCAATTTTATCGCCTTCCTGAATTTTATTAACTACATCAAAACCATCGATTACATAACCAAAAACCGCGTAGTTACCATCTAAAAAGCCCAGATCCGCTAGAGCAAAATAAAACTGAGAAGAAGCAGAATCAGGCATTTGGGATCTTGCCATTGCTACAGCACCAAGTTTGTGAATCAAAACAGGCTTTTGAGTTATTGTTTGACCGTAAACTGGTTGCTCTGCACCTTCAGGCTTAATTTCTAAGGGTATACGGCGTTCAGTTTTCAGTTTTGGATCTATATAACCACCAGTTCCCCACAGTTGCGGGGAAGTATTGGAATCTTTACTTTGAGGATCACCACCTTGAACCACAAATGGCTGAGGTTCACGCACAACCCGATGGAATACCAAACCGTCGTAAACGCCTTTTTCGACTAAATCAACAAAGTTTCCCGCAGTAATGGGAGCATTATCACCATCGACTTCAATGGTAATTGGTGATCCTTTAACTGTCATCACTACAGTAGCCTTACCTTCGAGACGTGGTAAATTATTTATTCCGGGAACACTCTGATTATTTTTGTTTGATGGTGTTTTTGCCTCTTCAGTTGACTTGGAGGTAGCTGTGGAATTGGGAGATGTACTAGAAGCGACTTGATCAGCCGAACATCCAGTCAACATCAAACCACCAATCATCAACAGAAGGACTAAAAATTGTGAAAATTTTAACCGCATTGAAAGTTACTTACTCAACCAAAGTATCTTAGCAATTTTGGATTTTAGACTGGTGATTGGGGACTGGGGACTGGGGATTGGGGACTGGGGAGAAAAATTAAGTCAAAAGTCAAAATTAAAGAACTTCTGACTAATCCCTATTTCTTTCTTACTGTCACCTGTCACCTGACTCCTGATCCAAAATCCAAAATCCAAAATCCAAAATCTAGAGTCCTTCTAAGGGTACACCCAAAAAGCGAGCTAACTGAGCGCCTTGAGTTTCTAACTCAGCCAAAGATAAAGGTTGACCTACCCGTGTCAGGGGAATATCCCTTCTTCCCTTGACTTTCAGATAAAGTGCGCGTTGAGGATTTAGACCTTCTTTAATAGATATACGTACAGATTGTATATCTTGGATGCGGCTTTCAATCTCAATTTGGCGGTTTTTCCCAGGAAACCCCCAACGAAAGATTTTGAACTTGCCAGTTTCCTGGTTAAATTCGTTGTAACCGCCGCCTACATCCCATAAAATAACTAGCCACAGGTACAAGGCCAACAGTACACCAGCTATGCCATATAATCCCATCACCAATCCTTGAGGGACAAATACCAGTTGAGTGGGATCGGTGACAATGAGTAAATTGACTTTGAGATAGCTGGAAATGCCAGCCAATAAAAAGCCGGATGCTCCTAAACTAACAATAGTTGCCCACCAGTAGTTACTTAACCGACGAGAACCGAGAACATTTTGATGCAGGAGGCGATCGCTTTTATTAATCCTTGTTGATGCCGTCATTTTAGCTACCTTAGACCGTTATATATTCTCTGTGAACTGGGGACTGGCTAACCTGGGTAATGAGACAGGTATGGATCTAGATTTTAACTTCATTCACCCAAACCTTAAAGATATATTTTCTCCAGCATCAGCTTAAATCTTTTTATAGAAATTAACGCTATCAGCTTGTAGTAGCAGGACTTTCACTGTGTGGTTTGATATTGACACTCTGCGGTCTGAAGACACGCAGATTCTCTAAGACTAAGACCTGCTTAAAAGGAATAGTCAATTATTCCCCTACACGCTCAAAACAACTACTTACGGATAAGTGTTGCAATTGCGCTTACTTTTATATTTTTTTTGGCTTTCTGAGTCCATCGAATTATGGCGGTATACACTCTGTATCTTGCCTTTGCTTGTTTACCCAGGCTACGGTCAAAGCCGAGACGAGATAAATCAGGGGTTTCTCCTGATCAAAATACTTCTTCGTGCAGATGGTTATTCTTACTCGCCCCTTGATTATACCATCACGGCGAATTTATTCGCCGTTGGAACTTCCTCCATTGTAAGATAGCCAAGTGGCTTCCGTACCTTTCGACGATTTTATTGTGAGTCTTCTAGTGGAGATTTTAAAGGATTTTACCATTGTCCTGATCAAACTCCTGAATCATTTCCATCCTATCTAGCTGCTTATTATCATGCTAAATTTATGTTATTCAGATAATGTATATGAAAATTTATAAGTTTTATGAGAAAAGTTGTGTCATTTTGTTAAAATAAGGAAGGACGGTTAAGTTTTTCCGCCACGCTCCAAAACTCAAACTCAAGGGTTTTCAGCCCATTTTCTTATAATATTTGACTATTTTGACTATATTTTTGTGATTCAAAACCCAATACCAAATTAACTTGCGTATCTCCAGCGCAAACCATGAAGAATGTGATAAGTTAAGAATCATTAAGTTACCGCCAACCAAATGACTTGGTGATGGTAACAGATAGTGGCATAATTATGAGAAATGCCCAATTAATCAAGCGGTAAATTCTCAGAGTCTTAACTGCTAATCAGTAGCTAAGAGTGTCAAAAAAACGTTAAATTCCTCCTGGCAGTGGCTAAGGAAAAAACCTCCAAAAGCATCCTGCCTTAAAAACGTCGCAATTTTAGTAAAAAAGAGGATTTTAGTTCTCATGACCATCGCAGTTGGACGCGCCCCGTCAAGAGGGTGGTTTGACGTACTAGACGACTGGTTAAAGCGCGATCGCTTCGTATTCGTAGGTTGGTCAGGTGTTTTATTATT
>NZ_JACJPT010000018.1:0-71471 GCF_014696195.1 Sphaerospermopsis sp. FACHB-1094
CTTTTGCTCCCATGTCAAGTCAAATTTTTCTCTGCTCGCTGCTGCTTATCTTGTTTCTTTTGTCAAGTTCATTTTATACCAAATTAGATGAGCTTACCCTGACAATAGTTTCCTATAAATTACCCCTTCTTAGTCCCCAGGAGTTAGCAAGAATGTTTACTATGAGTGATTTAAAGAACACCAGATACTATCAAGAAGTCCGCTATGAAGAGGCGTTAAATCTGGTAATGCGTTTACTGGAAAGGCGCGTAGGAGGAATTAATCAAGATTTACAGGTAAAAATTAATAAGTTATCTGTGGAAGATTTGGAAAATCTAGGTTTAGCTTTGTTGGATTTTACTAGTGTTAATGATTTGGTTATTTGGTTAAATAATCAAAATATTGCAGAGGGTTAAATATTAATGGTGGGTTACGTTCCTAACCCACCTGACAACTTTTAATTTAATTGTTTCATCATCACAGATTTATTCAGTTTTACCAATAAATTTTCTCTGTTATCCGTGCCTGGAGTGGTTCAATATTCCATATTTTATAACTTGTCGTAATTTAATAACTTTTATTTAAACACTATTAAACACAATGATTTACACAAAATCACAAAAAAATGTAATTTAGTAAATTTTGCAAAATATTGGAAATAATTTTCATCTAGCTTATTGACTTTTATTCCTAAAAGTTTTAAATTGATTTACCGTATTAGTTGAAAGTTATTTGCAAAAATACTGAGAAAAGTTACTAATGAATAGCAATAAAGTGGGTGTGACTAAAAAGGGCTTATTAGCTGCTAGTGGGGCATTTGCAGCCCTCGCTGGTTTAGTTAGCACCTTGGGCGGAATGCAAGAAGTTGTAGCTAACCCGAATCTCAACCAACAAGCACCACGCTTACTTGCCCAAAGAAGTTCTCAAAGTTTAACAATAGTTTTTCCTACTCGAAAGGATGCACCTGATTTGCAAGAAAAGGCTAACAAGGTAGCCAAATTCTTGTCTAAAGAATTGGGAATGCCTGTAAAAGCGCAGTTAGCTGATGATACAGCCGCCGTGGAAGCTTTACGAGCAAACCGTGCTGATGTGGCTTTCTTGAGTAGTCGTCCAGCTTTGAAGGCTGAACAATTAGCAAATGCACGCTTGCACTTAGCGGAAGTTCGTGACAATTATTCCGGGAGATTTACTTACAACTCCATATTTGTTGTTCCCAAAAATAGCCCTCTGCAAACCAGAAATACCGCTAAAGCAACTCTGGAACAGCTACGGGGTAAAAGAATGGCGTTTACTTCTCCTACTTCTGGTTCAGGTTTTATGTTCCCTGTGAGTGAGTTGGTGAAAAACGGTTTTGTACCTGATAAAGACCGTATGGAAGGGTTCTTTGGTCAAATTGCCTACGGCGGTAATTATAGTAAAGCTTTAGAAGCTGTAGTGCGTGGTCAAGCGGATGTGGCAGTAGTATCAGAATATGCCATGTACCCCCCTTATATTTCCAATGAAGACCGGTCTAAGTTACGTGTGCTGCATGAAATTTCTGGTGTTCCTGCTCACGGAGTTGTTTTTGATGATGATATTCGAGTAGATGTTCGGGAAAAAATCATTAACGCCCTACTCAAGTTAAATAGACCAGAAAATAACGAAATGCTCAAGAGCTTGTATAATTCTACAGAGTTAGTGAGAGTCGATCATAATCGTCATCTCAGACCTGTCCGCGAAGCCTTGAAAACTTTGGGAATGGAACCATAATTACAGCAGAAGTCAGGAGTCAGGAGTAAAACTGGCCTTGTACATAAGGTTCAATTGAGATTCTGTAGCTCATTGATCTGCAATCTGCTGTAATTAGGGGTAAGCATTATGCTAAACCCCTATAAAAATTTCTCCTTATATCCAATTAGCTATTATCAATTACTAGCGTGAAACAGATCGAATGTCATAATTTAGAAACGGCTTATTCTACATCTTTAAATCGTCCTATCCTCAACAATATTAATCTTGAGATTGAACAAGGTGAATTTGTGGTTTTGTTGGGTTTGAATGGTGCAGGTAAGTCTACATTATTGCGATCGCTGGTAGGTTTAGTACCATTGGAAAAAGGAGAAATTCACATTAGTGGTTTACAAATTACTCCCCAAACATTGCCGAAAATTCGCCGGGAAATTGGGATGTTGTTTCAAGGTGGTGGTTTAATTCGGCAATTATCAGCTATTGAAAATGTTTTGTGTGGTCGTTTGGGTGTGAGAACAACTAGACAAACTTTATTTGGTTTTCCTCAACGCGATCGCCTTTTGGCAAGAGAATTATTAGGACAATTAGGTTTAAGGGAGCAAATGTATCAAAAAACGGGTCAACTGAGCGGTGGACAACAACAAAGAGTAGCGATCGCCCGTGCTTTAATTCAATCACCACAAATACTTTTAGCTGATGAACCTATCACCGGTTTAGATGTAGTTGCATCCCAACAAGTAATGCAAACTTTATCTCACCTCAACACAGATCAAGGCTTAACTATTATCACAGTATTACATGATTTAGGCATAGCCGCAGAATACGCCCACAGAGCTATAGTTTTAGATGCGGGTCGTGTAGTTTATGACGGAAAATGTGATAACTTGCAAGAAAAATTTTCTCATGTTACAAGCGTGTAAAAATCTAGATTCACCCCAATAACTTTATAATTAATGTTTAATTTTTGCTGATAACATTTTTGTTTTAATCCTGTAAATCCTTAAATCCTGTACTTCGACTTACTTCGACACCGCCCTTCGACACCGCCCTTCGACACCGCCCTTCGACACCGCCCTTCGACACCGCTCAGGACAGGCTCAGGACAGGCTCAGGACAGGCTCAGGACAAGTCGCTCAGTAACAAGACATCCTGATTCTGACAAATTGCCCAATTAGCAACTTACATTATTATTGATTTTATTTTTATATTCTCAAATCAAAATTACGAGTCATGAAAAAAATGAAAAAATCCTTTAATTCTAAATTTCTTCACCATTACTCTTGGCTAATGAATATAGTGATTGTATTAGTAATGGTAGTAGCTTATATTTGGGCTTTGCAAGGTTTAAAAGTAGACTCTGCACTATTAAAAGATAGCTGGCCTTATATTATAGATTTTATTAGTCGCTTATTTCCACCAGATTGGAAAGTGGTAGATATAGCAATTAAAGGATTAATTGAAACCGTGCAAATGTCCTTATGGGGAACTTCTCTTGGTGCTATTATTTCCCTACCAATAGCGATCGCCAGTGCTAATAATATCGCTCCCTTATGGTTACGTTGGTTAGCAAATTTACTGCAAAATGCCGTTCGTTCTGTTCCCTCAATTATTCTCGGTTTAATATTTGTAGCAGCTACCGGTTTAGGCGCTCCCGCAGGAACGTTAGCTTTATCCATCTACACTATTGGTTATCTTGCTAAATTTTATCAACAAGCTATTGAAGCTGTAGATGCTCGTTCTTTAGAATCTTTACAGGTAATTGGTGCATCAAGAATTCAAGTAGTTCAATATGGAATAATACCCCAAGTTTTACCCTTGGGATTAGGCTATACTTTGTGGATGTTTGAGTACAATATCCGTGCTGCTTCCGTACTCGGTGTAGTTGGTGCAGGAGGAATAGGTTTTCAGTTAAAAAGTTATATAGATGGTTTTGAATACAACAAAGCTACAACCATGATGTTAGTGTTATTAGTAGTAGTAACAGTAATTGATGTTATTAGTAGTAAATTACGGCGTTATTTAGATTCAATGTAAAAATTCAGGATGTCCAGGATTTGAGTACAGGATGTGATTTATCGGTTATTTGTTGGTGCTGAATGTTGTATTATTCTGAATAATCATAAACAAAAAAAACTCAACTTCCTAACAACCATGTTTAAGAAATAATGAACCACGAAGACACGAAGGAAGCGAAGGAAGAAGATTATAAGCTGGGTTTAAGATCCCCGACTTCTTTAAGAAGTCGGGGATCTGCCTGATACCGCTTTACTTGTAAATGTGCTAGGTTATTTAAAACACAGTGTCTAACTTTTTCAGACTTTTTCAGAAAAGTGATACTCCTGTGTTGTTTAATGACAAAGCTTACAACAATCTAAGACTTGCTAAGGGTGAAATACAGCAAAATTAGTCATGTATATATTTGTACTTGATAACACTATAGTTTTCCAATTTAACGAAGTAGAAAATTATCTGCGTTTATCTGCGTACCCTTCGGGAAGCAAGCTACAATTATTACTACTTGTACCTCACTTAAATAGAAATCGCTGTAATATAGATGTTATAATAAAAATCAACAAGGAAATAAAAACTACCCATGATTACTGGAATTAAACAAAAAGCAACCGTTGGTAAAAATGGCAAAATTGAATTACCTACAACTGAGTTACCAGAGGGAACAATTGTAGAAGTAATTGTATTGTCATCTCCTCTATCTGTAAAGAAAAAAATATTAACTGCTCGTGAGTTACTTGATTCGAGTTTGATAGGTTTATGGGAAAAAAGGGACGATATTCCAGATAGTCTTGTTTACGCTCGTCAGTTACGTGAACAGTCCCAAAGGAGAGATTATGATTCTCCTAGATAGTGATATTGTGATTGACTTTCTGCGTAAATATTCACCTGCAATTATTTGGTTAAGTTCTTTAGGAGATGAAGAAATTGCTTTACCTGGTTATGTAGCAATGGAATTGATGCAAGGATGTAAGAATTAGTTGGAATTGCAGGAAATTCGCAAATTTATTAATAATGTTGAAGTAATTTGGGCAACACCTGAAACTTGTGATCAAGCATTAGAAGTATTTGCAAATTATCATCTTAGTCATAATTTGGGATTAATTGATGCTTTAATTGGTCAAACATCAATCGCTTTCGGTTTATCATTACATACATTTAATGTTAAGCATTATGCTGTTATTCCAGGTTTAATCACAGTCCAACCTTATAAAAGATTATAGAATTATTAACTATTGTCTGAATCAGGATATCCAGGATTTGAGGATGTACAGGATGTAATTTATCAGTTATCTGTTGGTGCTGAATGTTGTAATATCTGAATCAGGATAAACAAAAAAATCCCCAAATTCCCACTAACAATCATTAAATAATATCCTGTAAATCCTTTAATCCTGGACATCCTGATTCAGACAAAAAAATCCCCAACTTCCGACAAACCAATTCTTGATTATTGATTAATCTGTAAGTTTCCTAGTTTAAGAAATGATGAACCACGAAGACACGAAGGAAGCAAAGGAAGAAGATTATAAATGGCGATCGCCCATTCTCCTAACTAATAAAATCATCCGATGATCTTCACCATTAGGATGAAGGAATAATAAGCCGGAGATTGGGAATATCGAGAAAGTCTTTGATGTTGTGAGTAAGTAGCGGTAAGTCATAGCGTAAAGCTGTTGCAGCAATCCAAGCATCTTGTGGAGATATTGGTCGTCCTGCACTTTGTCGCTTGGCACGAATATACGCCCATTCTCGACAAAGTGATTGATCAACTGGAATAATTAAGTAGTTAGATAGGTATTGTTCTAGTTGTGTGAAACGACTATCTCCCCATTTACGCAAAATTGCCCACTGAAACAGTTCAGCTACGGTCATGAATGACATTGCTAATTGTTGACCAGTTAAATAAGGTAAGTAAGGGTCGGCATAATCACTACCTTTGAAGATGAAAGAAGCGATATCAGTATCAATGAGGTAAAAGCTCATGGCGTTGCGTTAAATCACTTCTTGGCGTTGTTGTCGTAGGAAGATGAGAAAATCTTCGATGGAGTCTTCTTCAGGCCAAAAGTCAGCAGCAAGATGTTTGAGGTTATCTACGGTGATAGGGGTCTGTGTGGCAAGTAGTTCCTTGAGTGTGGTATCTTGCCAAAACTGATGACTGAGATTTTTAAGATCGTTTTCAGAGTTTGAGAATGAATTGCTTTGGGTAAAAATTTGCAACAGTTGTTGACGTTCTGTAGATGATAGCTGTTGGATAGCAGCGATCGCATTTTCGAGTCGTGAAGTCATAGTGCTGTTTTGTTTATATGATTCTATATTTATTTAAACTCAAGGGCGATCGCTCTCCCAACTTATGCCTGAATAGTGATCGCTCGCAACTACTCTAATGTTAGGAGATCGCCACCTCAATCGCTCAGACAACTTATGTATTTATTTTTTATCACTAGCACTAAATGGTGAAACAAGTATGTAAACGAAATTTAAAACCAGGTGAGAGAACCTGCATTCTTTGTTAAGATTCATCATTTTGTGTCATCTAGGGGAGAAAATTCGCACAAAATCAGAGTTTTCTACTAAAAAACTCTTATTACCGAAAATAATTGAAGTTACAAACGGCTATATTAGCCGTGACAAACTTCAGGAAAACACGCTTTAAAGGAGCTTATTTTACCAAATCATCCCCAAATTCAAAACAAAACCCTTTAAAACATCTTCCCCCGAAACCGTAGCAGGAGAATCTAAAACCTCAACCTCTTTTCCTTGTCTATAAATCTCAACTTGACGAGATTTACGATTAATTAATATCCCCAAACGCACACCATTATCTATATACTCTCTCATCTTTTCTTGTGTAGTCTTCAAACTATCACTAGGAGAAAGTAACTCAATTACAAAATCAGGACAAATAGGAGGAAACTTTTGTTTTTCCTCATCAGTTAAAGCATTCCATCTTTCTAACTTGATCCAAGAAGCATCAGGAGAACGATCTGCACCATTTGGTAACTTAAAACAAGTAGAAGAATCAAAAGCTATCCCAGTACCATCAATATCAGTCCAATTCATTAATTGTTGAGTGATTCTACCATTACGATTTCCCGTTTCTCCTCCCGTTGGTGGCATAATTATTAACTCTCCATTTGCATTTCTTTCAAATCTCAATTCCCGGTTGTTTTGACATAGTTGAAAAAACTGCTCATCAGTCATTTCTATTACTGATTCTAAATTAACAGTTAAAGCATTCATGGTCATATCCTCATTGAAAAATAAGGCTGTAATTTTAACTATCTCATATCATATTATATACGATTAATTTAATTTTTTTTATATAGATTATTTAACAGAGAAAATAACGATGTACACAAAAACTCTCTTACCTCTGTGGTTCATTCCTTTTCTTCTGTGTCCTCTGTGCCTCTGTGGTTCATTCCTATACCAACTACATAATCATTCAACAACCATATAGTTAAATAACCAACTATTTATGTAAATAGAAATTACAAACATCTGAGAAAACCTTGCTAAATTGTTAAGATTTATCAATAATGATTACGTTTTTTATATCATTTTGTTTCAGTTCAGGGAGAAAACCCCCACTGACACAGAGTTTTCTGGTACAAAACTCTTAATTGCCGAAGAAAATGGAAGAAATGAACTTCCAGTAGAGAACACGCCTCAAAGGAGCTTATCTGAATGTTCACCCAGGTCAAGTCCACAATTAGACATATTGCACCTGACGACCTACGCGGACGCAATCTGATTAAAGTCGTTTATGTTGTGCTTGAGTCTCAATATCAAAGTTCTTTATCTCAAGCAGTACGGGAAATTAACGCCAACCATCCCAGCGTGGCCATTGAAATTAGTGGTTACTTAATTGAGGAACTGCGCGACTCGGAAAACTATGAAGATTTTAAACGCGATATAGCTAGTGCTAATATATTCATCGCTTCCCTGATATTTATTGAAGACTTAGCGCAGAAACTCGTCGCAGCAGTCGAACCCCACCGGGATAACTTCGATGTAGCGGTTGTGTTCCCCTCCATGCCTGAAGTTATGCGCCTTAACAAAATGGGTAGCTTCTCCTTGGCACAGTTGGGACAATCTAAGAGCGTTATTGCCAACTTCATGAAGAAGCGTAAAGAGAAATCTGGCGCTGGTTTCCAAGATGGAATGTTAAAGCTCTTGCGTACCCTTCCCCAAGTGCTGAAATTCCTCCCCATTGAAAAAGCGCAAGATGCGCGTAACTTCATGCTGAGTTTTCAGTATTGGTTAGGTGGTTCAGCAGAAAACCTGGAAAACTTCCTGCTAATGCTGGCTGATAAATACGTCTTAAAAGGGGAAGATAAACAAAAACTAGCTGCTGCTGAATATCAAGCACCAGTAGTTTATCCCGACATGGGTATTTGGCATCCTTTAGCGCCAAATATGTTTGAAGATGTACGAGAATATCTAAACTGGTATTCTGTCCGCAGAGACATTTCTCGAAATATCAAAGATCCCCTCGCACCATGTGTAGGTTTGGTTTTACAACGAACTCACCTAGTTACTGGAGATGATGCACATTATGTAGCAATTGTCCAGGAATTAGAATCATTAGGTGCAAAAGTTCTCCCTGTGTTTGCTGGTGGTTTGGATTTCTCTAAACCTGTAGATGCTTATTTCTACGAACCTACAACCAGATTACCCTTAGTTGATGCGGTTGTTTCCTTAACCGGTTTTGCTTTAGTGGGTGGACCTGCAAGACAAGACCATCCCAAAGCTATTGAAGCATTAAAAAAATTAAACCGTCCTTACATGGTAGCCTTGCCTTTGGTGTTCCAAACCACCGAAGAATGGTTAGATAGCGATTTGGGGTTACATCCTATTCAAGTGGCTTTACAGATTGCTATACCTGAACTAGATGGAGCAATTGAGCCTATTATCCTATCCGGTAAAGATGGGGCAACAGGTAGAGCGATCGCCCTCCAAGACCGGGTAGAAATTGTTGCTCAACGTGCCTTAAAATGGGCTAGTCTGCGTCGCAAACCCAAATTAATCAAAAAAGTCGCCATCACCGTTTTCAGCTTCCCCCCCGATAAAGGAAACGTAGGAACTGCGGCATATTTAGACGTATTTGGTTCTATCCATGAAGTTCTCAAAGGACTGAGAAACAACGGTTACGATGTGCGGGACATCCCGGAAACCGCCCAAGAGTTGATGGAACAAGTCATCCACGACGCACAAGCACAGTACGCAAGTCCTGAACTCAACATTGCTTACAAAATGTCAGTCCCCGAATATGAAGCACTGACACCGTACTCCCAACGCTTAGAAGAAAACTGGGGTCCACCACCAGGAAACTTAAACAGTGATGGACAAAACTTGCTCGTATACGGTAAGCATTTTGGTAACGTCTTCATCGGTGTGCAACCCACCTTCGGCTATGAAGGCGACCCCATGCGCTTATTATTCTCCCGTTCCGCTAGTCCTCATCATGGCTTCGCCGCTTTCTATACTTATTTAGAAAGAATTTGGGGTGCTGATGCCGTTTTACATTTTGGTACACACGGCTCATTAGAGTTTATGCCTGGTAAACAGATGGGGATGTCTGGAGATTGTTACCCAGATCAATTAATTGGCACAATTCCCAACCTGTATTATTACGCAGCGAATAACCCCAGTGAAGCGACTATTGCTAAACGTCGCAGTTATGCAGAAACAATTTCTTACTTAACTCCACCTGCGGAAAATGCTGGTTTATACAAAGGTTTGAAAGAACTCAGTGAGTTAATTGGTTCTTACCAAACTTTGAAAGACAGCGGCCGGGGAGTTTCCATTGTGAATGCGATCGTTGACAAATGCCGCATTGTTAACTTAGATAAAGATATTGACCTGCCAGAAACCGACGCAAAAGATATGTCCTCTGAAGAACGGGATAATATCGTCGGGATTGTTTATCGCAAGTTGATGGAAATTGAATCTCGCTTATTACCTTGCGGTTTGCATATCATCGGTAAACCACCTTCTGCGGAAGAGGCGATCGCCACTTTAGTGAATATTGCCAGTCTAGATCGGCAAGAAGACGGTATACTTGGTTTACCCTCCATCATTGCTAACAGCTTAGGCCGCAACATTGAAGAAATCTACCGCAACAGCGACAAAGGCATTTTAGCCGATGTGCAATTATTACAAGACATTACAATGGCTACCCGTGCGGCTGTAGCGGCTTTAGTACAAGAACAAATTGATGCAGAAGGTCGAGTTTCCTTAGTATCCAAGTTGAACTTCTTTAACATGGGTAAAAAAGAACCTTGGGTAGAATCGCTGTATCAGTCAGGTTTTAATAACGTGGATACATCTGCATTAAAACCCTTGTTTGAGTATTTGGAATTTTGCTTAAAACAAGTATGTGCAGATAACGAACTTGGCGGTTTATTGCAAGGTTTGGAAGGTGAATATATTTTACCCGGACCCGGTGGCGACCCCATCCGTAATCCTGATGTATTGCCCACAGGTAAAAATATACACGCTTTAGATCCCCAATCTATTCCTACCACTGCGGCGGTACAATCTGCGAAAATCGTCGTTGATAGGTTGTTAGAACGCAATAAGGCTGAAAATGGTGGAAACTGGCCGGAAACCATCGCCTGTGTCCTCTGGGGTACAGATAACATCAAAACCTACGGGGAATCCCTCGCCCAAATTATGTGGATGGTGGGAGTACGTCCTGTTCCCGATTCTTTAGGACGGGTGAACAAGTTAGAATTGATACCCTTGGAAGAATTGGGTCGTCCTAGAATTGACGTTGTAATTAACTGTTCTGGTGTCTTCCGTGATCTGTTCATTAACCAGATGAACTTACTGGACCAAGGTGTAAAAATGGCTGCTGAAGCTGATGAACCCTTGGAAATGAACTTTGTGCGGAAACACGCACTGCAACAAGCAGAGGAAATGGGAATAAATCTGCGTCAAGCTGCAACCCGTGTTTTCTCTAATGCTTCTGGTTCTTATTCTTCTAATATCAACTTAGCGGTGGAGAATAGCACTTGGGATAGTGAAGCAGAGTTGCAAGAAATGTATTTGAAACGCAAATCTTTCTCTTTCAATTCTGATAACCCTGGGGTAATGGATGAGTCACGGCAGATTTTTGAAACTACTTTGAAAACTGCTGATGCAACTTTCCAAAATCTTGATTCTTCGGAAATCAGTTTAACTGATGTTTCCCATTATTTCGACTCTGACCCAACAAAATTAGTTGCAAGTCTGCGTACAGATGGTAAGAAACCTGCATCTTACATTGCAGATACAACTACCGCGAATGCACAGGTAAGAAGTTTATCGGAAACTGTGCGTTTGGATGCGCGGACGAAGTTGTTAAACCCCAAATGGTATGAGGGGATGTTGTCTCACGGTTATGAAGGTGTGCGGGAACTTTCTAAGCGGTTGGTAAATACTACTGGTTGGAGTGCTACTGCTGGTGCTGTAGATAACTGGGTTTATGAGGAGACAAATGAGACGTTTATTAAAGACGAGGAAATGCAGAAACGTCTGATGAATTTGAATCCGCATTCTTTCCGCAAGATTGTTTCTACTTTGTTGGAAGTCAATGGTCGCGGTTATTGGGAGACAAGTGAGGAGAATTTAGATCGGTTGAGAGAGTTGTATCAGGAGGTGGAAAATCGGATTGAAGGTATAGAATAGGTTTAGATGGGCAGGTTTTTTACCTGCCTATTTTTGAGATTTTGATTTTTTTTGCACGCAGAGGCGCAGAGGCGCGGAGAGGTGTTAGGAGTATGGTATAATTGCTGTGAGTTTCGCGCAAAGGAAGAGAGAGATTAGTTTATGATTTAGGTGAACTAAGAATTTTTGATAATTCACATAATGACATAAAATTCAAAGATAAATGATTCAAACATTTAAAAATAAGTCTTTAGAAAATCTGTTTAAAGAAAATTTTAATAAAGGAGTTCCCGCAAACCTAGAAAAGAAAATTAGAATTAGATTAGAAGTTATAGACTCAGCTTTAATTGTAGATGATATTAGATTACCAGGATATGATTTACATGAATTAAAAGGAGATAGAAAAGGAACTTGGTCAATTAAGGTATCAGGAAACTGGCGAATAACTTTTAAATTCGAAGATGGTGATGCTTATGATGTCAATTTAGAAGATTACCATTAATGTTGTGTTAAGATAGTAGTAAATAGTTGAAAACTGTTAAATAAATTTCACCAAGCTATTAAGGAGTATTAATTATGAATAATTGGCAAAATATTACTGAAGATAGATTAGCAAGACCAATACATCCAGGTGAAGTAATTGCAGATATTTTAGATGATTTAGAAGTTAATTATCACGATTTTGCCGAAGTTTTAGGAATATCTCATCAAACAATTCAGGAAATTATTAATGGTGAAAAATCCATTACTGTAGATATTGCCATTCGTTTGGGTAAAGCGTTAGGAAATGGACCGAGATTGTGGTTAAATCTTCAGCAAAAGGTTGATGTTTGGGATGCTTTGCAAAGTCATCAGGAAGAATATAATAAGGTTATGACTTTGGTTTAGAAAAAATGATGTTTTAAAGGGGTTTGTTTTGAATTTGGGGATGATTTAGTAATTTATGTTTTAGTAAAAGAAGTAATTTTTTAAATATAGGCACTGTGTAAAATATGAAACCTAAAAATTACTTAGCCTTGACATTTAGTTTAAGTTTAGCTGTGCTAAATTGTGAAATTTTACCAGCTTATGCACTGCCAGGACAAAATATAAAAACAGTAATTAAATGGTCTCGAAATCATGCAAAAATTACACCTTTAACTTCTGTTAAAAAGCTAGAAGAAGGTTATCCAGACTATAGTAGTAAAACTTCTTTTAAAAAATATTCTGTTAGCTTTGATGTTTGGATAAACTCAAAAGGTATTGTGACTGAACAAATGATAGATGCTAGAAACCATGAAAATAATCGTATAAATTTAGAGTTTACGAAAAACAATAATAATGGTTTACAGTTAATTAATATGATATATGGTCAAACTATTGTTAATGACTATTAGAATGCTAAATATGTTGACATGGTAAAAATTGGTGGACTAGGACTTATTAAATTTTATAGAGGAAAAAAATATGCTTATGAAATTTGGGGAGATGGAGGTTCTCATCAATTTACAATTATTCCACTAAAGGATTTAGTAAGTAGGATTGACAATTGGAAACGACAGCAGTAATAATTCATGGTATAGATTCATTAAATAAGACAATTATCTTTAATAGTAATATGCTATATCCTAGAACATTTTCAGAGTTAGAGTTTATCAAACAGCTTAAACAACTTGAAGCTGTTCAATTTCAACTAAAACAGAATAATATACTCGGAGCTAGAATAGCCCTTTTTTTACTAGATAGTTTAGCAGATATAATCTCATATTACTTTATTTGTGACTGTCCTTATGATTTAAATATAACTGATGAACAAATGATTAAAATAAAACCAAATTTTCTAGACAGAGTAAAGTTTATAAAAGAAGAATTTCCTTGGGTTGTAGATGAACAACAATATCAATTTATAGTAGAACTGCGACGATTAAGAAACGACACTTTTCACGAGGCTAAGTTGAGAGAAGATGAAGTGATAATTTGCTTAGTTAAAATTTATTATCAAATAATAATAGAGATTCTAAAAGGAGCTACTTTATACCCAGCAGACTATGAATATTATGGAATTTCTCATGATGATTTACGGGAAGATCAAAAACTGCTTAACTATATAGAATCGAAAGGTTTATTAAATGATGGTTTAAAAGATGGCTATATTACCTATTATGAATTAATAGAAAAGGTAGTGAGTCAATATGAATCAGAAGCAGATCAGATATATTACCAAAACATTAATCAAATATTATCTAATGATCTAATAAGAAGAATAGACATCTTAAATGAGATGATTATCTATGTAATTGATTCCTTGAGATCATCTGAAATATTTTATGAAGAACTAGAAAAATTACTTAATGATGAACCAATTAATCAAAGAGATGATACCCATATTGGCGAAAGCGAAAAAGATATAGACGATTTTATTCAAAATATTAATCCATATATTAAGAATAAATATCGCAAGATGGGAAATCTATCAAAAAAACAAATAGACGGATGGAAAGTTCAAGCTAAGAATTTACTAAATGAACAAAAAATTCACGATACACTTAAAAAATGGGGAGAAATAGATAGAAAACTTTCAATATTGTCAAATATCGGAGTTTTATTTAGTGCAGCTAAAGCAAGCAAATGAAGGAAAAATAAAACCGCAATTTAAAGGCAATATACATATTCAAACAACCCCTGAAATTCACCAGAAAATCTATGTTGCTGCGGAAAAACCAGGTGTGGATGTTAAGAGTTGGATAAATGAAGTCCTCACTAATGCTGCGGAAAAAGCTATTGATTCATAATGTGAAATTGTATTAGATATTAGGAATGCGTAGGAAGTGCGATCGCTGTTTTGGAGGTTTGGGGTAGTGAGATCGCTGTTTGGGTATGTAGGTAAGGTGCGATCGCTGTTTGGGGGATGTGGAGGTAGTGCGTTAGCGAAGCTTACCGAAGGTATCGCTGTTTGGGGGATGTGGAAGGTGCGATCGCTGTTTTGAGGTTTGAGGAAGTGCGATCGCTCTGTAGGGATGTGGAGGGAGTGCGTTAGCGAAGCTTACCGAAGGTATCGCTTTTTGGGGATGTGGGGAGTGCTTTAGCGAAGCTTACCGAAGGTATCGCTATTTGGGGGTTTGGGAGTGCGATCGCTCTGTAGGGATGTGTGGGGATGCGATCAAAAAACTAAACTTCGTCATCTAAGAATGGCAATAAGTCCTCTAAATCTCTCGCCCCATGTAAAACCCGTAGAACCTCCACCCGTTCCTCTTGAACTTTATAAAAAATCAAATAGTCCTGAAAATTCTTAATCCGCCACTGGCGAATTGTTCCCATATCAGGCAAAGATAACACAACCTTACCCATATTGGGAGTTATCGCCAATTGAGCAAAAGCATACTCAACAAATTCCAAAAACTTCTCTGCTGATTCCCGATTACCGTTCACCAAAATATAATTTGCTTGTTGTCTGATATCCTGAGTAGCACGATTGCGAACAATTACCTGAAAAGCCATACTCACTACTACCCTGCACCAAAGATTGATCGGCGCAAATCCCGCCAATATTCAGGAGTTACAGGTTCTGCTTCTGAGTCCAAACCTTCTTGCAACAAACTAGCTAATTTTGCTTGAGCATCCTTACGCCGTTTATCTTGCTGCAATAACATCAAAAAATAGTCCGCTACAGTATCATAATTGCCAGATTGAAGTTGAATCTCAAGATAAGACTCCAGTTCTTTTGGTATTGGAAAACTCACATTCATAAGTGTCTAATATGAATAAAATTTTATTAGTATCTTATCATTTTTTGGTGGTGGGGGGAGTGCGATTGGCTTCGCCAGTGCCGTAGGCGATCGCTGTTTTAGGATGTGGGAGTGCGATCGCGTTTTGGGGATGTTGGGGGTGCGATCGCGTTTAGGGATGTAGAGAAGTGCGATCGCTGTTTTGGGTTTGGGGGGTGCGTTAGCGAAGCTTACCGAAGGTATCGCGTTTAAGGGATGTGGGAATGCGTTAGTAAAGCTTACCGAAGGTATCGCTATTACTGAATACTTTCAATTAATTTAATATTATTTCTCAACCATTCATTGACTAAAATTTGCACATCAATATTTTTTTCTTGAGCGATTTTTTTGAAAAAATTATCAACATCTGGTTCAAGGTAAATTGGATAATGAAACGTTGCATCAGGGTGATAAAACTTACCTTGTTCAGCTTCTGAAAAATCATATTCTGCTTTCATAGTTTTCTTCCTTGGTAATATTGCTGTTCATTAAAAGTTGCTTTTCGTGCTGAAATGATACGAATCAAACATGAATCTTCATCTGTTTGTTCAAAAGTATGAATAACAACCCTTAAAATACCCGTTTCATCTAAACCTATAGTAATCCATCTGTCTTCATAATCACTATGTTCCTCATCATATAAACTTAATTGATATTGATCACGAAAAACAGTTGATGCCAACCGAAAATTGAGTTGATGTTTACGAATATTTTGTTTTTCTTTGGCTGGATTCCAATCAAAATTATAACGCAAATTTATAAATTACAAAGGATTGAATAAGTTTACACCATGATTATATCATAATTTTATACTTTGACAGCGTTAGTGGTGGCTTACTATAGGTATCGCTGTTTGGGAATGTTGGGGAAAGTGCGTTAGCGGTAGCTTACCGAAGGTATCGCTGTTTTGAAGTTTGGTGATGTGCGATCGCTTTTGGGAATGTGTAGGGGATGCGATCGCTTGTGGAGATGTTGGGAGTGCGTTAGCGAAGCTTACCGAAGGTATCACCTATTTGATAAACATAACTATTCTTCTTCTGCTAATATCTGTGAAATATCCCGTGCAGCATAAATTAACCGGACAATTTCAATACATTCATCCCCTTGCAAATAAAAAATTAGATATTTTTCAAATCCTTTAACCTGCCACTTTCGCAAACCCACTAAACGAGGATTTCCAATATCATAAACACTGCCAATACCCGGTAGTTGTGCTATTTGTGAAAAAGTCTGCCTAGTAGCATCAAAAAAACTCAATGCTGCATCGAAATTGCTCTGTGCAATGTAAGCAAACTGTTCATCTAGATCAGCACTAGCCTTTGGTCTAATTATAATTCGCCTAGTCATTGTTATGATTTGCGAATTTTTTCAATCAGTTGGGAGCGTTTTTGTTCCCACCATTCATCTGTAATTTCTATTCCTTCACCGCTATCTAATCCTTCCAATAATAACTTTTCTATTCTTGATTGTTGGACTCTTTCTAAGTCTTGACGAATCAAATGTCTAATGTATTCGCTGGTTGTACTGTAGCCACCTTTTTCAACCTGTTCGTTGATAAAATCCCGCATAGAATCGGGAAGAGAAATATTTACTGTAGTCATAATTAACAAGTGTTGATTTTTCTGACTATTTTATTATGGCAAATATTGTCAATTTTTGTCAAACAGTCTGCACACTGATCGCTTGTTGAGGGTGTTGTAGGTGCAAGATATGAGTTTAGGGATGTAGAGGAAGTGCGATCGCTGTTTTGGGTTTTGGAGGGAGTGCGATCGCGTTTTGGGAGTGTTTGGGAGGTGCGTTAGCGAAGCTTACCGAAGGTATCGCTCTTTGGGATGTGTGGATGTGCGTTAGCGAAGCTTACCGAAGGTATCGCGTTTTGGGAGTGTTTGGGAAGTGCGTTAGCGAAGCTTACCGAAGGTATCGCTAGTTGGGGATGTGGAGGAAGTGCGATCGCCGAAATCGTTTATTATAGAGATTTGAACCAATAAAATCATAACTTGTGAGTCAACAAGACAAGCTATTAGCTAAAATTTTATCAGGCGCATCTGATACAAATATATCCTTTGAGCAACTGTGTCAACTATTAATCAAATTAGGATTTGATGAAAGAATTCGTGGAAGTCACCACATTTTTACAAAAGAAGGAGTTGAAGAAATCTTGAATCTCCAACCCAAACAAGGAAAAGCCAAAACATATCAAATTAAACAAGTCCGTGAAGTTTTACTCAAATATCAGCTAGGAGGTCAAGATGACTCTACGGTATGAAATTATTATTTATTGGAGTGAAGAAGACCAAGCATTTATCGCAGAAGTTCCAGATTTACCGGGATGCGCTGCTGATGGAAAAACTTATCAAGAAGCACTGCAAAATATAGAAATTATTATGCATGAATGGATAGAAACTGCTCAAGAGTTAGGTCGAAAAATTCCTGAACCTACACAGCGTTTAATGTCTGCTTAATTGAGGATGTAGGGAGTGCGATCGCTGCATTTAATTAACAATAATTAACTCATCAATTGATTTAAAACCAACACAGTTAACCCTGGTAAAGAAGGTAAACGTATATCATTTGTCAAGAAAAAAGACGCACCACCATAAATAGCAGTGGCCATTTGAATAGCATCCGGTGTTCTTAAATTGTAATCTGCTCTTAATTTAGCTGCATTTTCAGCGATATCTGGTAAAACTTCAATAGTTGTTAAACCTTGAGAATTGAAAAGAATATCACGATATTGTTGAGCTAATATTGTATTTCCCGGACGTAAAGGATAAACTAAAACTTCTGATACAGTTAAAACCGACGTGACAACACTAAACTCACCTCTATACATTGCTGTGAAAAAAGCATCTGTAACTTCTAAATAGCTAGGATTTTCTTCTATAAAATAAATTAGCGGTGCAGTATCTAAACCTATAATTTTATCCTGTAATTCATTTAACCATTCCATGAATCACGCTCCTGATTGACATATTCCTGAGCGTCAATATTTTCCCAAGTTTCTTTACCTAAACCACGTAACTCTAAAATACTACGCTTTGGCTTTGGTGTCATTTTCCATTGTTGACGAATTAAGATAGATAAATCTTCAACTAATTTAAGCTGTTCTTCAGGAGTCAGATTTTTAGCTTGTTCTAACAATTCTTGATAATTAGACATAAATTTTTTCGCTTGTTTTCTACCTTAATTTCACTATACTCTCAATATCAGCAATAGCAGTAGGTGAAATCTCAATCCGGTATGGCATATTTTTCCTTAAATTCTGCAAATGCTTGATTTAAGGGCATACCTTCGCCTTGTTCAAACTCATTTATACTTTGACGTATCTTAGCAACAGATTCTAATAATTCCAGTCTATCAATCAGTTTTTGATAACTTTCAGCATCTTGAACCACAGCAGCAGCTTTAGCAACTAAACCCGACGCAGTGATATTTTGATCGCACGTCAACAACTGTACAATTTCACCTTTACTAGATAAAACTAACGCAGTTGCTGCAATTTGTCTATCGTGCATTTCATTAATTGAATATAAGCTCATAGTCATTTCAATAACAATCGCTATTATTAGATGTAAAAGATGTAACCAATCATCAATATTGCATATTCAAGGAGTATATAATTAGTGATATTAACAATTGGGAGCAACAACCGTGATAGATGGTAAAGCTATTTCTATTTCATTATTTACAGGTGCTTATGGTCTAGATTTAGGATTAGAAGAAGCAGGTTTTCATACTGTAACTGTAGTAGAAAAAGATCGTGATGCTGTTAAAACAATAGCTCTTAATCGTCCATTCCTCCAAGAAAGTGCAATTTCCAGAGAAATACAAAACGTCACCTCTCAACAATTATTAGAAGAAGGGGGAAGAGTTTTAAATTTAGGACGTGCTTTACAACCACAAGAAGTTGATTTAGTTACAGGTGGTCCACCATGTCAACCATTTAGTACCGCAGGAAAAAGAGGTTCTGTAATGGACCCTCGCGGTAGTTTATTTATGGAATTTATTCGCATTGTTAAAGAAGTTAAACCTCGTTTTTTCTTAATGGAAAATGTTAAAGGTTTGCTTTCTGCTCCACTGCGTCATCGGCCAATTAATCAACGGGGAAAAGATTACCCACCTTTAGAAACTGATGAAATGCCTGGTGCTGCTTTAAAAGTAGTATTATCAGAAATGCAAGCAATAGGATATAACATAGTTTATAACCTATTAGAAGCAGCAGATTATGGAGTACCCCAAAATCGAGAGCGTGTCATATTTATCGGTTCTAGAGATGGTGAAACTGCTACATTTCCTATTCCTAAATATTGCAAAAATGGTCAAACTTTACCTAAATGGAGAACATTAAAAAATGCTTTAACTGGTTTAGTTGATGTAGAACCAGAATTTATGTCTTATTCAGAAAATCATTTAAAGTATTTGAAATTATTAAAAGCTGGACAAAATTGGAAACATTTACCAGAAGATTTAAAAAAAGAAGCTATGGGAGGAGCTTATAATTCTGGAGGGGGAAAAGTCGGTTTTTATAGAAGATTATCCTGGTATAAACCTTCACCAACAATTACTACCAGTCCCCATCAAAAAGCTACAGATATGTGTCATCCTGTAGAATTACGTTGTTTAACAGTGCGTGAGTCTGCAAGGATTCAAACATTTCCTGATGATTGGATTTTTTATGGTTCTGTAAGTTCTAAATATAAACAAATTGGTAATGCAGTTCCTGTATTGCTTGCGAAAGAAATTGGTAGTTATCTCTTTAAGTTAATTCATGGAAACAAATCGAAAGGTAAAGAGATAGCCGAACAATTATCACTTTTTTAAGTAGAGATCAGCAATTTTCTATTTTGTAGCCAATTCAGCAAAAGCTTTATCAATTTTCTGTAACATATCTCTTATATGATTTTCAACCAGATCATAATCCATAGAAATCATATTCCAAAATCTTTCACCAGCAATACGAGGAATGTTACTTCTATCTGAAAAAGTCCATTTACCTAAATCAAAAGCTGCTATAAATAAAGGGTTTTTATGAATACTTAATTATTTTTTTGCTCTTGGTACTTGAGAACCAGTCAATGTTCCTTTTAAAGTTTTTAATTGTACAAAATTCACTGTTTCTTCCGAAAAAAGTAAAATGTCAATTCCAGTAATTTTAATTCCAAATTCAAACTCCGGGTTAATAATATAAGGACTTCGCTGTTTTGGGTTTGGGGGAGAGCGATCGCTGTTTGGGGATGTGGAGGAAGTGCGTTAGCGAAGCGTCAATATCCAAAAATCATAAACAATCCCCAAAGTCTTTTGATTAATATCTGTGCTTTTTGAGAATCGGCTTTCCTTCCTTGTTTTTCAAAAAGACGCGCAGCTTGCTGTAAGTCAGCTATGGCTGCTTGCCTATCTCCTGATTGAGCTTTAGCAATTCCCCGGTTGTAGTAGGCTAGAGCAGAGTTAGGATTAATCTTGATAGCTAGGTTGTAATCATCTATAGCACCTTGCTTATCTCCTAAATCATCACGGACATTTCCCCGGTTGTTGTAGGCATTGGCATCGTTAGGATTAATCTTGATAGCTTGGTTGTAATCATCTATAGCACCTTGCTTATCTCCTAATTCCTTACGGACAACTCCCCGGTTGTTGTAGGCATCGGCAAGGTTAGGATTAATCTTGATAGCTTGGGTGTAATCATCTATAGCACCTTGCTTATCTCCTAAATCATTACGGACACTTCCCCGGTTGTAGTAGGCTTGGGCAAAGTTAGGATTAAACTTGATAGCTTCATTATATAAAGCTATTGCACCTTGATAGTCTGATTGATTAAACTGCTCATTACCTTTTTTAAACAGTTCCTGGGCTTTCTTTATTGTTCCTGTCGAATCAGAAACGCCTGTAACTGGTTTTTTATTGGAATTTTGCCCGTGCTTATTTATACTTGATAGTGATACAAGCTGTTTATAAGTATCAATCGGAATCCCTAAAAAATCCCTTGTTTCTAATCTCGCATCAATTGTAGATAGTCCACTTACCCCTATCAAACGACCCTGTTCATCTAAAATTGGACCCCCACTCATACCCGGTTTAACAATATTACTTAAAACCAAAGCATACTCATCAACAGGCTGACTTACTACCCTGGCAGTAGTCTCTAAAGGCACATATTCCCGCCCCTTACTTACCTGGTCAGGTGCAGCCCAACCAAAAGCATAAACCGTACTCCCCGCACTCACTTGACTAGAGTTACCAATCTCCACAGGACGATAATTTTCATTACTGGTAAACTGGAATTCTGCCAAATCTATCTTACCAATTCGTTTAACCGTGCTGTAATTAACTTGGTAGGTTTTACCCGTTCCAGTCCTCACAGTATAATTTCCTCTCTTATCAACTACGTGCCAACAAGTGAGAACAGTGTAAGTATTTCCTTCACCTTTAATAATAATACCCGAACCAGTATTAGCCCCATCAATGCGAACTGTAATTTTATCAGCAATATCCCGAACTTGCTGAGGAATAGAAGCTACCGCCCTTTGTGACTGAACAACCACCACAGACGCACAGAGTAAAGCTACTGGTAAACTATAAGTAAATTTCATCATATCCATCACCATAGAACTTGTCTAAATCCATACTGACAGCTAAAGTTAAAAATAACCTCCTGATTCAGACAGTTTACCCGTTCCCAGTCTCGTACTGGTAACACCAATCAACAAAAATCAATAAAAATTCAATTTAATTAAAACCATTATGTTACCTTTGTTCAACAAAAACTTAGTTGGTAAAATCATTTCTGGCAAAAAAGGACGCTATGAAATTATTAGCGAATTAGGTCATGGTGGCTTTGGAAAAACTTATTTAGCCGAAGATTTAGATCATGATAATCAAAAATGTGTAGTTAAACAACTCCTACCTAACCAGCACAAAAAATTAACCCTTCAGGAATTTAGAAAAATTAAAGAACTGTTTGCTAAAGAAGCTCAACACCTAGAAAAATTAAATCATCCCCAAATTCCTAAATTAAAGGAGTATATCATTATCAATAAAAAATTATCCTTGATAGCTAAACAGGAATTTTATATAGTAGAAGAATATATAGAAGGTAAAGAATTACGTCAAGAATTAATTCCCACTCAAAGACTGAGTAATGATCAAGTTTGGGAAATATTGTATAATATTGTTAAAGTTTTAGCATTTGTTCATAGTAAAGCTTTAATTCACAGAGATATCAAACCAGAAAATATTATCAGATGCAAAGACGGAAAACTATTTTTAATTGATTTTGGTTCAGTTAAAGATATGACCGAACTAAAAAAGATCAAATCCTTCATAGTCATGACTTCTGAACCATATACACCAATGGAACAAAAAGATGGTTTTCCTACCTTTACCACAGATATTTATGCTGTAGGTATGATTGGGATTGAAGCCTTAACAGGAATACATCCTGATGTACGTCATCAAAAATACATTACCATAGATGACAACACAGAAAAGTTTATTTGGCGAGATTCTGCTGGTGAAGAACTTAATCAGGAATTAGCTGATGTGATAGATAAGATGGTACATCCTGATTGGCAAAAACGCTATAACACAGCTACCCAAGCATTAGAAGCATTAGACAAAATAAGACCTCTCCATCCTGTACAAAGAATACAACGTAACGAAGAAGTGAATATTATTTCTGTCACCACAGAAAACCCTGGATTAGTATTAGTTTCCCAACAAATGTTAGGAAGTGTATTAAACACAGTCTTAACATTACCAGAAGTGATCACAATTACACCAGAGGCAAAATCATCAAATACTCAGATAATTAATGAAGAACTACTATCACGAAACGTTCTGATTATTGCAGGAATTTCCATAGCATTAGCTGTTGGTTTGCTTAGTTTTAATGTTGTCTCTTCTGGGAAAGCTGATAAACAAAAACCTCAACCCCAAGAAACAATAATCACAGAACCAAAGGATGAGAATTTAACTAAAACCTATGTTGATGATACAAAATACATGAGTTTTAGCATCAAATATTCTGATAAATGGACAGCTACACCAATACAACCAGGAGAAGAAGAAAAAGTAAAATTATATCCCAATGATAAAACTGCAAATAATAATTGTGCTGTAGAATTAATAGTACATATTGCGGATTTAGGAAAAGCATTATCCCTAGATGAATATAAAAATACTGCCTTAAATAGAATTACTCAAGATAGTAATAATTCATCTATAGTGCTGAATGATAGTAAAAAATTAAGCACTTATGACGCATATCAAATAATGTTCAATCGTCAAAAAGATGGATGTCAATTGAAAAAGTTAGAACGAGGAACGGTGAGTTTTAAAAAAGGGTATTATATTATTTATCAAGCACCAGAACAAGATGATAAGAGGTTGTGGCCTTTGGTGGAAAAGATGATTGATTCTTTTGAAATTAAGGATGGTAAATAATATGACAGCACTAACATTAAATCTCAATTCTATTATTAAACTAAATAGAGAGCAATTTTACCAACTCTGTGCAGAAAACCCGGATTTAAAATTAGAACGCAATACTCAAGGAGAGTTAATTATTATGCCACCAACGGGAGGAGAAACGGGGAAAAGCAATGTTAATTTAATATTTCAAGTAGCATCATGGAATGAAACAACCCAACTAGGAGAAGTTTTTGATTCTTCCACAGGATTTACTTTACCAAATGGTGCAGACCGTTCTCCTGATGTTTCTTGGGTAGAAAAATCTCGTTGGGATGGGTTGACTAAAGAACAAAAAGAAAAGTTTATTCCCTTATGTCCTGACTTTGCTATTGAAATTATGTCACCATCGGATAATTTAAAAAAAGTTCAGGATAAAATGCAGGAATATATATTAAATGGTTGTCGCTTAGGTTGGTTAATAAATCGGAAAAAACAGGAAGTAGAAATTTATCGTCCTGGACAAGAAGTAGAGGTTTTAAAATTGCCATTAACTTTATCTGGTGAGGATATTTTACCGGAGTTAGTGGTTAATTTGGGTAAAATTTGGGGATAATGTAGGATAATGTAGGTTGGGTTGAACAAAGTGAAACCCAACACATTCTTATCAATATCAATTTCTGATAAATTTACATCCACCTGAAAAATTTGGTTTTAATGACTTGTAGAATTAAGCTAAATTAAATATTTTGTACATCCTTTAATCCTGGAAATCCTGATTCTAGCAATTTCCTATTCTGACAATTAAAGTTGACAACTTTTAGCCACCACCGCGTCCACCTGCATTTGCAAATTATTTAAATAATTATAATTAATAAACTTCCCGGAATCTTGCGATACAATTAATAATTGAGGCGGTTTAATTTGCACAAATTGCGGTGCAAGTCGCGCTATAGTTTCTATAGGTATTCCCCAACTAGAATTAACTATCATATCCTGCACAGGTTTACAAGGTTGTGAACCATCAATATATAAATCTGGTGTTTCCCATAACGGGTTTTTGTGTAAACCATTAATACCCACTAATTCACTTTGAATATTCAACACAGGTCCTCCACTCATACCTTTATTAATATTATTAGTATATCCCAGTTGATAACTTCCCTCTAAAGGTTTATCAAGAACTAGAGATACATTTCCTTTAATGAAAATTATCTCTTTAATTTCGTTAGTAAACCCAGTAGTAAAAACTTTATCTCCTACGGTTAACCTAGATGAATTTCCCATAGTGGCAATTTGATAAATTTGTTCAGAACTAAATTGCAATAATCCTAAATCATGATCTCCAAATTTCACAATTTGGGAAATTTTAGCTGGATAAATTCTACCATCAGGAGTTTGAATTTGATAAGGTAGATTACTAGCGTTCAATACATGATCATTGGTGATTACAGTATAAATTTCTCCTTGTTTTTTGATCAGTGTTCCTGTTCCTAAAAAACCATTGGAGAGAATTTTCACTGTGATCAATTTTCCTGTTTGTTTTACCTGATAATCTGACAATTGACTGCTATCAGATGACGGTAAAAATGTTGTTTGTTGTGCCGAAAGAAAAATAACTATTCCTCCTAAACAAGTGACAAAAAACAGTGTAAAATTAAGTCCTGACAGTAGATATTTACCAATCATTGTTCTCTGAAAATTATAGGTAATACATTTTAATTTTCTTCCTCTAAAATTTCATTCAGGTTGATATAAACTTCCCCATCTTCATAAAACGCTGTTGTGCTATTACTTAATGGTACAGGTCTTGCACCAGCAGCACCTCGACGAAAATATTTGATTTGTTTCAAAACTCTACCAGGATCAGTACCGGGTATAAGAGTAACTACCACATCTTCTTTTAAGCAATTACCACGTACTCGATCAACTATACACAATACAGGATAACCGTTAATGCTTCTTCTCGATGTGAGATATGGCATCATTTGATTATCGTAGTATCTCTGTAATCTGTTGCTAACTATTTGACAACGTTCTTTTGGGGACAGAATAAAGGAGTTACTAATCCACTGTAACATAGGTTCTTCACCGCGACCTGTGCGAACACGGGTAATAGGGTGTTTCCCACTGGTGTCACACCTATATTTCTGACCTGCGTAACTGGGTTGTTGTAAGATTAAGGCTATTAGGGAAGCGATAGATGACCCTAAAAATATTTGTGACAGTAGTTTGAGTTGCATAAGTTTGTGACTAAACCCTGAAGGTAAAATTGATGGATAAGTCTATTTGGGGAGATTAATTATATTATATAATAGCAGTATAATTTTGTTTGTGTGAAAATACATTAAAGTTTTCTAACGAATGTTTTCAGTATTAGTCTTATCTTCTGCTATCATCAGTGACTTGATTCAGGTGCGATCGCTCATCAACAAAAAATAGGCGATCGCACAAAATTAACCCTATTTTCCTATTATTCAACTGTTACAGACTTAGCCAAATTCCTTGGCTGATCGACATCTAAACCCTTTCTCGCTGCAATATGATAAGCCAATAATTGCAACGGAATAACTGTCAAAATAGGCGACAAAATTTCCTCTACATCACTAACAGGAATTAAATCATTAAAAATTTCTGCTGCTTCTCCATCATTCACAGATGTCACTCCTATTAACCGGGAATCTCTCGCCTTCGCTTCCTGGGCATTAGAAATCACCTTTTCATAGACACTACCAGGCATAGCGATCGCTACTACCGGAACTTTACTATCTAATAATGCGATCGGTCCATGTTTCATCTCTCCTGCTGGATATCCTTCCGCATGAATATAACTAATTTCTTTTAATTTCAAAGCCCCTTCTAAAGCAATAGGAAAATTAATTCCCCTCCCTACAAAAATGAAATCTTTTGTTTCTGTAAACTCATGAACTAACTGTTCAATATATTTTTCCTGAGTTTCTAAAATCGCCTCAATTTCTATCGGTAACTGCCTTAAACCAGCAATAATTTCTGTTAACCTTTCAGAAGAAATTGTTTGCCGACGATAAGCTAAATCTAAAGCTAAACCATAAAACGCCATCAACTGAGCAATAAAAGTTTTCGTCGCCGCAACACCAATTTCAATCCCCCCATGAGTATTAATAATATTACTCACCATTTGCCCCAAAGTGCTTTCCGGGCGGTTGGTAATGCCTAAAAGTCGCGCTTGATACTTAGCTTCTTTTACTTGTCTACGGTCTTTTTCCATACTTAAAGCAGCTAAAGTATCCGCAGTTTCTCCTGATTGAGTCACCCCAATAGTTAAAGTATTAGCAGTCAAAGGTGTAGGTGCATAGCGAAATTCAGAGGCATATTGTACTTGAGTGGGAATTTCTGCCAATTGTTCTAATAAATACTTACCTACCAACGCTGCGTGCCAACTTGTACCACAAGCCACAATTTGAATTTGTTCTAAATCTGCGTAAAATTCCTCTGCTAAATTCAAACTAACAGGAGTTTCCCCACTTCCCGGAAAATAAGCTTCTAAACAAGCTCTAACTACACCCGGTTGCTCATAAATCTCCTTGAGCATGAAGTGTTTAAATCCCTGCTTTTCCACCATAATGGGATTCCAATTCAAAGTGCGGGGATGCTTCTTTAAACGATTTCCAGCAAAGTTGTACACCTCAACCCCCAACGGAGTCAAACGGGCAATTTCCCCATTTTCTAAGGGCAATACAGCGCGGGTATGGGCAACAATTGCCGGCGTGTCCGAAGCACAGAAAAACTCACCTTGTCCAAACCCAATTACTAAAGGCGCTTGCTGACGCACTACAATCAATTCATCAGCGTAGTCAGCAGAAATAACTGCGATCGCATAAGCCCCTTCTAACTTTTGCACCGCTTCCCGCACCGCTTCTAAAAACACAGAAGCCGAATTACTATCTTCAGGAATATGCTTTAAACATTCAGCGATGAGATGGGGAATAACTTCTGTATCTGTATCTGAACGAAATTCATGTCCTAATGCTTTTAAATGTTCCCGCAATTCACGATAATTTTCAATAATTCCATTCTGCACCACCGCTATCCGCAAAGCAGTATCCTGATGGGGATGGGCATTATATTCTTCTGGTTTACCATGAGTTGCCCAACGAGTATGACCAATACCAATTTGAGCCGGGTTTTCTACTTGTTCCAGTTTAGAACGCAAATTTAGTAATTTACCCTTAGCCCGCACGCAATGGATATCACCTTCCCATATCGTAGCAATACCCGCAGAATCATAACCTCTATACTCTAACTTTTCCAGTCCAGATAATAAAATATCCGTTGCTGCTTGAGTGCCTATATATCCAACAATTCCACACATTTTTTATACTACTCCGGTTATTAGTTAACAATTATCAGTTAACAGTTATCACCATAAAGCGGTAATTATATCAAATCAAAAGGCTGGGGACTGGTGACTGGGGACTGGGGAAATATTTATCTTTCTCCTGCCTCCTGAACTCCTAAAAAATATTAAGTGCTGAAAACTGAGAGAAGAAACAAGAATCGTGTTAGTTGATGGGTTTCTTGTTTCTCCCTAGCTCAGTCTTCAGCACTATTGTACTGAGTATTTTAAAATACCAGCTTTGTTAGTATGCTAGACCCATGCTGCGAGTTGTTTCAGCACCCAAATAAACGCGGATGCTCAAAAAGTCGGTGGGGCAAGCTGTTTCACAGCGTTTGCAGCCTACGCAGTCTTCTGTGCGGGGTGAAGATGCCACTTGAGCAGCTTTACAGCCATCCCAGGGAACCATCTCTAAAACGTCAGTGGGACAAGCGCGGACACATTGGGTGCAGCCGATGCAGGTATCGTAGATTTTTACGGTATGAGACATTGAAAAAACTGCTCCTTTCGAGTTCTCTTCTTTGGGAAGGAATCATAATCAACGCATAGTTTACCGCAGTGCTGGATGGGCTGTAAGTAAAAGGCTACATAACTTCAAACAATTTAATAAGCCCTATGAACATTTTATTTGCCAAAATCGCTGCTATTCAGCTTTAATCAGCAACAGGGGCATCAAGTGTTTACTCTATTGACTGTCTCCAAATATGGCAAATTGTAAAGATGTGTAAATTTCCGAGCAATTTCTCAGGGTTATCTATAGTACCTATAAATTGGTCGCTGGTAACTCTCAAGTTCCATCAATTTGTTAAGAAGTATTAACTAATTAGATACAAAATTACACAAAATTAAATGCGCTGCAATTTCCTAGTAATCATCAAATATGTTATGTTTTTTTGACTTATTTTATGTAATATTACTGTAGAGTAAGATCAAAATTTTATCTCAGGAGATCAAGGAGTCGTAGGGGCTACGTAGGGGCGAAGCATTCGGAAAATAACCTGTGATACAAATTGACAATTTATCGCCCGAATGCTTCGCCCTTAAAGGAGTCAGGAGAAATAATTATAGTAAAGTAGGAATTGTGCGTCGCTATCTATCTCTGTTACACTTCAAAAGAAATTGTTAAATTTTTTATTAAGATGCAAATTGCTCAAAAATATAGTAAATCATTAATCATAATCCAGCCCTAGTCACCTATGGTAGAGGTTAATTCACCGATTACGATACCATTTTTAATAATGTAAATCCCATCACATAAACTGATTATGAAACCAGACTCTTTACCAACTGAGTTGATTTTAACAAACCCGCGTCAGTCTCTTGGTAGATTACAACTTGATTGGACACCCCAACCAGGGAACTATGTTGATTTTGAAGGTAAAACCTATGCAGTATTAGAGCGTCGTCATAGGTATCAGTTGAAAGCAGGACGCTACCGCCTACATAATATCGCTATTTATGTCCAAAAAGCTAAACGACCATCAGAAAAAAGTTTAGTAGCTGGACGTTGGGTTATAGGTGATGCTAGTTGTGATTACAATGCTCATTCAGAAATCATCCGCTGTGCAGTCAACCCAGATGGTCCTTGTGAGTCTTGTCGGTTCTATGAAAGTTCAGGTGACAGATGACAGGTGACAGGTGACAGTAAGAAGGCAAGAGGCAAAAGTTTATTCTTCCCAATTACCAATTACCCATTACCAATTACCCATTACCTCCCCTATGGTTAAACGAGTACCATTAACAAAGTCCCATCCTGACTGGAGACGTTTACCAGTTGGTTGAACTTCTCTTAACCATAACAACCCTTCCCCAGTTTGAACAATTGCTCCTATACCTTTGGCAATGTTTACTACTTCGCCAGGTTGGGTAGATACAGTTGACAAATCTGGTAAATTGTGTATTTTATCTCGTAATTGTTCTGGGAGCTCTTGAATATAAGCACGTTTAAGAGGAACTGTAGCAGTAATTTTCAAAGGTTGATTGCGAAAAGTTGTGACGCAGTTAGGATAAAAGCCTCTAATTTGATTATGTAATTTAATGGCACTTTTTGACCAGTCTAGGCTATAGTCTTCTTTTTGAATCAATGATGCATAATTGGCCAGAGAATCATCCTGGGGAATAGGTGTAATTTCCTGGCGTTCCCATTTTAATAAAGTTTCCAGCAATAAATCTGCACCTATAACCGCTAATTTATCGGCTAAAACTTGGGCATTCTCCAGTAAACCAATTGGTGTATTTGCTTTTAATAGCATATCTCCTGTATCCATGCCCACATCCATTAACATGGTTGTGATACCAGTTTCTTTTTCACCGTTATAGATACACCACTGAATAGGAGCAGCCCCTCGATATTGGGGTAAAATCGAACCATGTACATTGATACAACCCAATTTTGGCATATTTAAGATTTTCTTAGACAAAATTTGTCCATAAGCAACAACAACAAACGCATCCGCATCTAATTGTTGTAGTTGGTTTAAAGTTTCCCCATCTTTTTTAACTTTCTCAGGTTGCCATACTGGGAGATTGTGAGCATTAGCAAGTGTTTTGACAGGAGAAGGTGTTAGTTTATTCCCACGTTCTCGTCGTTTATCCGGTTGAGTGACAACTGCTAAAACTTCAATATCTGGATTATTCAGTAATTTTTCTAGAGTGGGAACAGCAAACTGGGGAGTACCAAAAAATACAACTTTCATTATTAATTTGTTGCGAGTTTTTAGCTAGGATTTACTAGTTAATATTAAATGCGTCACGATTCACTGACAACTGACAGCCCACAATGGACTAAATCACAATAACCGTGAAAAAGACGCAAAGCAATTTTGCTTTGAGTACATTAATTTTCGCTATTTAATGGTAGAATGTTTATTATAGGTGCTACAAAAAGTTCCTGAATAAAATACAACGACCCAACCAGCAGGTTAACCAAGATCAATCACTGATTGTATCTGCTGTTTACAGGTTATAATCTTTTGTATTGTCTCATGGCAGGACAATTAAGCATCTACTCACCCAGCTTATAAGAAAATCGAGTGAGCCAAAACCACGCCCGATAAAGTATCTCCACCAAGTTCCGATACTTTATCGTACTTTAGGCGGTGGATGTAGGTGAATGCACTGCCCATGCGTGGGGCTATTATGATCCTGACTTATTTGCTTAGGGATTGACAGTTCCCCTAAATAATGCTATTTTTGGAGTAGGTCGAACTGGTAATAAACATGATTGTTTTCGAGTTCAAAGCCAAAGGCACAAAACAGCAACATCAAAGAATTGATGAAGCTATACGGATAAGCCAGTTCATTCGTAACAAGTGCCTACGGTTTTGGATTGTTTGTAACTGTGGGTGCATTCTTGATCGTGACCACAACGCTGCAATCAATATTTTGGCGAAGGCACTAAAACAGACAGGCTATGATTTAAGTACCGTCGGGCGGACGGAAACTTTTACCCTTCGACTGCGCTCAGGGTTAACGCTTGTGGAGAGATGACCCTCTACCCAGATTTGGTAACAAGTTTGGGCATGGTTGCTCATTGAAACAAGAATCCCCGTCTTTTTAAGGCGGGGAGGGTCAATTGATTGCAAGCTAATTTGTAACTGCTGAATTTGGTAGAGATAAAGGTGAGGTTTTTGATGTTGACCCGACTTTGCCAAAATTTTAAAGGAATAAATCAGTTTTAGACTTGACACTCTGAGTCCTAAAGGAGCGGATATTCTTGATTCAACGAGTCCACTTAGACTAGATCCCTTGCAGTTTCTAATCCAGAGGTGGTTCTCTCCTCAAGCGTTACTTAGGGAATGCCCTTTCCTAGTTGGATGATTCCAAATTTTGTTTGAGTTTAAATTCTGTGTCGTGTTTCGACTACTTCGACTTACTTCGACTTACTTCGACTGCGCCCTTCGACACCGCCCTTCGACACCGCTCAGGACAGGCTCAGGACAGGCTCAGGACAGGCTCAGTACAGGCTCAGTACAAGTCGCTCAGTACAAGTCGCTCAGTACAAGTGCGCTCAACACAAGTCTAGCTCCCATGTAGACGCGAAGCGGCTTCCCGAAGGGTAGATTTTACCTATTCCTAGCAAGGAACTAGAACTATGGAATAGAACCCACCAATCTTCAGTTGTCAAGGTATCGATTGCCGTTAGGCAGTTATGTTTTTATACAGGTTGATTACCTGCCCATGAAGGGGTAATCCGTTCGCCTACATCCACTGTTCCTTAGTACGATAAAGTATCAATGCCTTGCTCCGATACTTTATCTCGGTAGTTTTGGCTCACTTGATTTCCTTATAAACCTGAAGGAATGGATTAGCTCTTGCTAAAACATTTTTATCAGAATAAATGAATTTAGGCACTAGAATTAGTCACCTAACAGCGTAGTTTATATCCTGTCGGAAACTCCTATATTTGGTTATACCTATATTGTGGTCTACCTAAATATAGGCAGTTTTGAGATATAAATACTTATTTAGAGAATCCGAAAATGATTAACGTCGGTATTCTCTGTGATTATATTCACCTAAAAAAACTAAGTTATTCAAAGAATGTAAAGGGGTTAATTGATGATTAGAAAACTTTTGTAAAGTGATGCAAAATTTATCCAGATAATCTCGTTAGAGATTCTAGTTTGTTGTTATACATATAATCATAGCTTTTTCTCTTCCTGCATAGACATTGCTCCTCACACAGCCACTGCCCCTTAGAGAGTCCAATCATGCTGAAATCCCTTTTGCTGTCAGGATGGTTCCGCGTACAACCATTTTTTAAGTACGTTATCGTTGTTATATTAATTGCTCCCTTGGTAGGTGTATCAATTCACTCTAGCATAGCGAAACAATCACATTTAAAAGTAGGAAAGATTAGTACAGGAATTGGCCAATCTGATTCAAATTCCCAGGTAACGGCTATAGCTGGGAAAAATGATTTAAAGATAGGTAAAGTCAACTCCTTGGAAGCAAAATTTGGGAACTTTGGATCAGTAAATAAGCCTGTGAGTCAAGCAAAACAAGTATTACAGGCTGATAAAATTAATTCTGGGGCAGGACAACAAAATCAGCACTCAAATAGTAATTTACCTGTCAGCGATATTTTAGCGGTAGTAAAACAGGAAAACTTAGCAAAAATACCTACTAGTCAGAGAGATTTAATTCAAAAATTAAAAGATGTTAAGAGCCAGGCTTTACAGGGTGAGGTAAATTCTTTAGAACGTGCGAGTTTAGAGAATGAGGTATTAAAAACATCTGCAAGCACATCAAATATTAGAGAACCACAGCCATCCACAATGATGGAAATACCTGTAAATGAACAGCAACAGCAGTACGATACAGTACCAGATGATCCCATAAATAGTCCTCATCCAATTCCTTGGAAATGGATCATGATGACTCAAGAAGCTATAGGTGGTAAAGGGGGTTCTGGAGTGCGGCACTATCGCAGTATACCAGTGGTTTCTCCTGATGGTAGGTATGCGGTTTATAGCCGAGTGCAACTGGAAATACAACCGGAAATGCACAACAGCCGAGTTACCAGCTTGTTGTTTATCGAAGATCGGCAAACCAAGAGACTGCGGGTGATGTCAAAAACTGCTGCTGTTGGCGATCCCCTGTTAGATCAACAGATTTCAGATCAAGCTGATACCCAAGGGAAAATAGGGGTATTAGTTCCGGTTAGTTGGTCCGAAAAAGGCGATCGCTTTTTAGCCCGCAAATTTGTAGGTATGTTCAACACAGCAGACCTGACAGATCATGCAGTAATTTGGGAACGGCAAGAAAATCATACTCAAACCGTTGCTCCTGCCCAAGGAGAAGATGAGCATGAGAAAATAGCAATCTTGTTAGGGTGGAGTAAAAAACAACCTGATCACGTGCTATTCCGTGCGGGTGAACTAGGGGAAGAAAATTGGCCTTTGGTACAAGTTGCCAGTGATGGCAAAACTATCAATGTCAGCAACGACGGTGATCAACCTGTGACTTTTGGGACAAGAGATAGACAGGTTTGGGCAGAACCTCAAGTTGCGTCTAGATAGTTAGTCAGGAGATCAAGGAGTCAGGAGTCAGGAGGCAGAAGAAGCAGGGGGGAAGGGGGCCTCACAGGGGTAGGTTTTTAATATTATCTATTAAGGCAGGACTAGGAAGACAAGGAGGGAAAGTAGACAAGGAAGATTTTCTCCGCACAATAGTCTTTTTGTTACCAAGAGAATATGATTTTGTACGGTTTTCCTCCCTTGTCCACTGTCCTTCCTTGTCCCCCAAGTCTTGACCCACATTCCGCACTTCAAATATTTTCCATGTAAATGTAATGAGCTTGAGTCTAAATGGGAATATTTTGTATTTATTCCGTATTTTTTTACTACTTCTAAGGCGATTATTAGGAATAATTTAGTTAAGCCATATTTATAGAGTTTATCCATGACTCTACCTATTTTATCGTCATTTAAGTCTTCTGCTTTTATTCCTTCTCCTATTAGATGTTCTACGGCTTTATCTTTAAAGAATTCTGGAAATAAATATAGTGGTCTTGATACAAAGCCTAGTCCATTCAGAATAATTGCTTTGACTACTTTTCCTGTGTTTACTTTCTCTCTACTATCCACTGAGAATATTTCATTGATTTTTTCTACTATTCCTATCTCATCTATTATTCCTGCTATTATTCCTAAGTGATCTATGTTTTTACTCTCAATATCTTCTTGTTGGTAATTCATAATATGAAGGCATTTTTAGGTAATTCAATCTTATTCTCTCATTTTCTTTCTAAGTTTATTCTCAATGCCTTATGAATTTCTATCTCGTAGTCAAATGGAAATTAACGTCTATATTTTTACTTTCTTAATTGCGTATTTCTGTTTAACCCTCTATGCTGCTTATGATACTTGTATATGTACTACAAATTGAAGTGCGGAATGTGGGTTAGAAGGTGGTCATATCTACGTACCATTTTTAATTGTCAATGGTAGACCCGATGCTATTCTTGATAGCAATTCCGGCAATGACCCAGAAGTTTATTTTACATTCTTAGGTGCTAACCCTGGTCGTGTAGATCATGTTCGACTTTTGGGAGATAACACCTTTGGCTTTGAAGATTTACCAAATGGGGGAGACTTGGATTACAACGATATAATTGTCAAAGTTAACTTGTCATCCATAGTTTAGAGATAACAAATATAGAGACGTTTAATGAAACGTCTCTATAATCATGATAAAAATGTTAAATAAATATTAAACTTTGACTTGCTCTTTTGAAGTTTGCAAAATTCTTTTAAGAGAATTTTCTTTGACTATCATGGCAGCGTGATTAATATCTAACCATATCCTTTCTCTTTGAGATGCTTCTGGCCAGTCTTCTAATACTTGATCTACTGGCAACCAAAATAAATGAACCCGGTAAATATTACCACGTTTACTATATTTATAAGCACCGATTTTTTCAGTATTTACCCGACCAATAACCCCTGCTTCTTCCCAAGCTTCTTTAGCTGCTGAATCAGGTGGAGTCATCCCTTTGCAAACTCCTCCTTTGGGAATTACCCAACTTTGCCGTTTACGATTAGTGATTAATAAAACTTCTACTTTTCCATCTCGGACACGATATGGAATCACTCCTGATTGTTTACAAATTTTATTGGTTTTTCTGCTCATAGAAGTACATTCCTGATACATTAACTTCTAGATTGTAATTACTGCCATATCTACAAGGCGATCGCTATGGTCATGTTGACAATTTTTACTATATGTCTTTGGTTACATCTTTCACGCTGTTAATTAGTTATTCCGTATAATTTTTCACCAAGTTTGACTATTGCTCCTTTGTGATGGTATTTCATATCCAATTAACAGGATAATTATATTGTCATGAAAGCAAAGCCTTGAACGTATTACTCGATTATATTAATTAAAACCAACTGCGGAGGAAAGCCATATTGGCAATAAAATAGTGTAATTATAGTGTCAGTTATGTAAACTCAACTGCCAACATTTTGGTTAATTGAACCAGAAAAACCGCCATTAAAGCAGATTATCGCTGGGGGTGTGATTTTGCCAGATGGACAAATTGCGATCGCTCGCTGTTGTACATTTACAAACTGGTATTTATGTTTTTTAACCTGCTGCTGATGGAAACCGACAGCTGAATACTTACGTTAATTTAACACATCTCATTGAAGATTGGTATATAATATAAATCAGTTTTTTTAAACATAACTAACAACATAAAAACTTTCATGGCAGATTTAATATTAGTTCCGGGTGCAACTGGTGGTGTAGGACAACTTGTAGTTAGCAAACTTTTAGAAAAAGGTTTGTCAGTTCGCATTCTCACACGGGATGCAAACAAAGCTGCAAAAATGTTTAATGACAAAGTAGAAATTTTTGTTGGTGATATCCGCGAACCCAATACCCTCTCACCAGCAATGTTAAATATCACTTCTATTATCTGTTGTACGGGAACTACTGCTTTTCCTTCTGCTAGATGGGAGTTTGATTCATCTGTGAATCCCATTGATTTTGGTTTAGCTTTGTTTGATACTCAACCACTTGAAAATAAAGCTAAAAATACACCTTTAAAAGTTGATTCCCAAGCTGTAAAAAATTTAGTTGCAGCAGCACCGAAAATTTTAAATAGATTAGTGTTTGTTTCTTCCTGTGGTATTCTCAGAAAAAATCAGTTTCCTTTTAATATTCTCAATAAATTTGGTGTGCTGGATGCGAAAAAGGAAGGTGAAGACGCTATCATTAATTCAGGTATTCCCTATACAATTATACGCCCTGGTAGGTTAATTGATGGACCTTATACTTCTTATGATTTGAATACTTTACTCAAGGCAAAGACAGAAGGTAAATTAAATGTAGTCTTGGGTAAAGGTGATCAACTTTCTGGTGATGCTAGTCGCATTGATGTGGCTGCTGCTTGTGTGGAAAGTTTGTTTTATCCCAGTGCTGCTAATCAGGTTTTTGAGTTAGTTAATCAAGGAACAAGACCAAATGTAATTGACTGGGAAAAGCTTTTTTATCAATTGACAATTGACAATTGATAATTGATAATTGTTTCATTCAAGGCTTCCGCCGTGAGCGTCAGCCGATAGCGTAGCGTGGCGTTAGCCATACGGTTTAAAACCTCCCCTTTCAAGGGGAACAAAACAAAAAAAAATCCGCTTTGTCATTGTCAATTTTTAATTGTTAATTGTCCATTATTGAAATATCCCCAAATCCTTGATTTTTTCTGAGACTTTGAGGATATATGGATTCCAATACTGCTCGGTTAAGGATTTTCGTAGGTTGGGTTGAACAAAGTGAAACCCAAAGAACCCTTGTAAATGTTGGGTTTCGTTCCTTAACCCAACCTACATAATTTATTTTTTTGAGCTTAACCGACAAGTATTGATATGGATTCTAGTTTTCAACGAATTTCAAAGAATCTAATCTTCCTAAAACCGCCATATCTTCAGCATCCAATTCTACAGGTATACCACTCCTAATTAGTTCTGAAAAGTCTTCATTAGGAACCATAATTGTTAGTATGTAAAGACGATTTTTACCTGTATTTCTAATCAAATGAGTGCCATTTGGTGGAACTAATAAACTATCTCCGGCCTTGATAGGTACTTTTTTGCCATCACAAATTGCAACTCCTTCTCCTTTGAGAATAAAAAACATTTCCACTGCCCATTGATGGCGATTTGGTGGAGTTTGTCCCCCAATATCAAAGATTTCTACACAACAAGTTAAGGAAGTATTTGCAGTTGTGGAATCAAAGATAATTGCTAACCGATTTGTATCACGGGGATTGATACGGTATGCTTGATAATCTTGGGGAGATTTGATAACTGGAATTACACAACTTGTAGTAACCATATATTTGGTAATTGGTGATTGGTGATTGGTGACTGGTGATTGGTGATTGGTGATTGGGTATTAATCAATCCAAAATCTAAAATCCAAAATCTAAAATCCAAAATCTAAAATCTAAAATCTAAAATTATGCTGACTACTGACTCCTGCTATAATTGCCGAAGAATCAGTAACAAAACCAAAGCATTGTTTAACGTTGTACAAAGTTGCTAACCAACAATATTCTGGTGAAGTTGTGGCTGTACAATCTTGGACTAAAATGCAGTCGTATCCTAAAAAATTAGCATCACATAAAGTTGTGAGAACACATTGATCAGCATTGACACCCGCAAATAATATTGTCGTTATTCCTAAGTTTCTGAGAATACTATCTAAGGATGTATCCCAAAACCCACTCATGCGATATTTATCAATGCAAATATCTGTCTCAAGTTGTTCTAATTCCTCTACTACCGCCGCTGCCCAGCTATCTTTCATCAGCACCTTTGCACCGTTTTTAGGTAGGCTATCACCTAATCCTACACCTTCACCGGTGGGATTATAAACATGAAGCAAACCTGCACTAATATTGAGTAAGTCTGGTCTATTACCCCAATTTAACCAAATTATTGGCACATTAACAGCCCGCAATTGTGGTAATAAGTTTTGTAAAGGTACTATGGGTTGACGTGCGGGGGTGACATCCACACCAATATGCGCTAACCAGCCATCAGGATGACAAAAGTCGTTTTGCATATCAATAATGATAATGGCGGTTTTTGCCAAGTCGATACGCACAGTTTTGGTTTCTGTTGTTAAAATAACGGGTTGTGGGGTTTTTTGCGGACGAGTAATATCTGCAAAGCTTTCATTGACTTCCCAAGCGTTGGGGTAAAATCCTAGTGTTCGTAAGGGTAGATTCATAATTGTTGGCACCCAAGATCATTGATTCTTTTGTAACTTGAAATAATCATAATTGTGCAATTGCTTAATCAACGTTAAAAAAGGTGAAAATCATGAACTTTACTATTAAAAAAGCTTTAATTGCTGTTACAGATGGTTACACAACTTTAGATGTTCAGGTTGTTAATGGTATCATCGCTGCTATTGGTGAAGATTTGGATGTGATTGGTACTGCAATTGACGGTGAAAATAAACTGCTGCTACCTGGTTTTTTCAACGCCCACACCCATTCTTCGGAAAAGTGGCAACGGGGAATAATTCCACCTTTACCTTTAGAATTATGGTTGGCGTATTTGTATGATTTTTCTCTTCTGGATATTGAACAAGTTTATCTCAGCGCCTTGGGTACGGCTGCGGAAACTTTGCTGTCTGGGGGAACAAGTGTTGTAGATCATTTGGTGTTAATTCCTGATAAAGAGTTAGAAACTATTTCTACTGCTGTTCGCGCTTATCAAGAAATAGGAATTAGGGCTTTTATTGCTCCTTTAATTCAAGATGAATCTTTAACTGCGGGGATGCCAGAAGGTAAATTTTTAGAAAATCATCAACCTTATTTTCGTTCTCCTGCGGAAACATTAGCAATTATAGAAGAAGCTGTTATTAAGTTTCATCGTCCAGAGGAAGGTATAACTATTTTAGTTGCACCGACGGGAATTCAATTATGTACTGATGCTTTATTTACGGGTTGTATTGAGTTGAGCGATCGCTACAATCTTTGTCGTCATTCGCACTTATTGGAAACTAAAGCCCAGGAAAAGTTAGCATTAGAAAAATATGGTTGTAGTGCGGTTGAACATTTAAATCATATTGGATTTTTGCATGAAAAAACCAGTTTAGCTCATTGCGTTTGGTTAACTGATGCTGATATTCAAATTTTGGCAGAAACCAAATCTACTATTGTTCATAACCCGTTAAGTAACCTGCGTTTAGGTAGCGGTATTGCACCGATTTTAAAATATATTCAAGCAGGGGTAAATGTAACTTTTGGTTGTGATGGTGCTTCTAGTAATGACTCTCAAGATTTGTTAGAAGCGATTAAAATAGGTTCTATTTTACATAACGTGACTGATTTTGATTATAAATCCTGGATTACACCACGTCAAGCGGTAGAAATGGCTGCTTTAGGTGGTGCAAAAGGATTAGGGATTGATGAAAAATTGGGGTCTTTAAATGTGGGTAAAAAAGCAGATTTGGTACTTTATGATTTAACCAGTTTATCTTTGCTTCCTCGTACAGATCCCATTGGTTTATTAGTATTAGGTCGTCCTGTAAATGTTGTTAATAGTGCTTGGGTAAATGGTAAACAAATTATTGATAATGGGAAATTTACAACTATTAATGTTGATGAATTGCGAAAAGAATTATTTAACCGTAGTCAGTGGGTAAGTCGGGGAAAATCACCAACTTTAGAACAAATTGAGGTTCATTATCGTCGAGTGATGGGCTTATCAATTGACAATTGATAATTGATAATTGATAATTGTTTCATTTTTTTAAATCCTCTTCCTTTCAGGGAGAGGTAATTATCAATTGTTCATGATTGAAATATTTTTTTTGTAAGTATGTCAACCTTAAAAAACCTCATATCCAGATCCCCTACTTCTTTAAGAAGTAGAGGATTTATACACCTTCCTGTTTTACGTTTAATAATATAAAACAATGCGGCTTTTGGGAAATAAATCAACCAACAACCTGACATTTTTTAAAACGAAAAAACTAAACAAGGCGTTGTAAAATTAAATGATTACGCTCAGTTAATATTGCTTTCCAGTTCGGTTCAACGACAATTGTGCTAATTTTTTCCACAATTATTGCAGCACCATTTATATGATCTCCTGGTTGTAAATGTTCCCGAAGATAAACTGGTGTATCATGCCATTTTTGTTCAGTAAACATTTGGACTATTTCCACTGGTTGGGGTGTTTTCTGTTGTGGGCGTTGACGAATAATTACAGGTTCTTCAGGCGTATCCATTTTTTGGATGACTTCTACAGAAATGGATTCAACAATTAAGGGTTTTTCTGTTTGAATGAAACCATACCTTGATTTATGTTCTTTTTCAAAATTATTTTGCATGAATGCCACATCTAAGGTAAAATCTACTGTGATAATTGAATTATTACCCTCATATTTTAAATTAACTTTTTTAACTACTACTTCTTCTAGTTTCGTTTCTTGTTGTTTGTTTAACTCCCTTCTGGATTGGTCTTCTAAAGATGCCATTAATTGCTGTAAGTGGGGAATTAATGATTGATTTAAAGGGTGTTCTACTCCTGTTAATTTGGTAACTCTCACATCAGCTAAACCCATACCATAAGCAGAAAGTACCCCAGCAAAAGGGTGTAAAAATATCTGTTTCATTCCTAAAGTATCAGCAATTAAACAAGCAACTTGTCCACCTGCACCCCCAAAACAACAAAGTACATATTGAGTGACATCATAACCACGTTGGAGGCTGATTTTTTTAATAGCATTGGCCATATTTTCGACAGCAATAGAAATAAAACCCGATGCTACTTGTGCGGGAGTTCGATAATTTCCAGTGAGAGATGCAATATCTTCAGCTAATTGTGTAAACTTCTGAATTACTATTTCTTTATCTAGGGGTAATTTCCCTTCACTACCAAAAACTGCGGGGAAATATTGAGGTTGAATTTTCCCTAACATGACGTTAGCATCTGTGACTGTTAATGGTCCTCCACGTCGATAGGAAGCGGGTCCAGGATTTGATCCAGCAGATTCTGGTCCGACACGATAACTAGAACCGTCAAAAAATAAAATTGAACCACCACCCGCAGCAATAGTATTAATTGCTAATACGGGAACTCGCATCCGCGCACCGGCAATTTCTAAATCTAGTTGTCTTTCATATTCTCCTTTAAAGTGAGCAACATCTGTACTTGTTCCTCCCATATCAAAGGTAATTACTAAATCAAATCCTGCTCTTTTGCTAGTTTGAACTGCACCAACAATACCACCAGCAGGGCCACTTAAAATACTATCTTTACCTTGAAATTGTTCTGCATCGGTTAACCCTCCATCAGATTTCATAAACATTAATCTGACATTGGGTAAATGACTAGCTACTTGGTTAACATAGCGACGGAGGATAGGAGTTAAATAAGCATCAACAACAGTTGTATCTCCTCTACTCACAAGTTTCATTAAGGGACTGACTTGATGGGATACTGAAATTTGTGTAAAGCCTATTTCTTCGGCAATTTGGGCTATTTGTTGTTCATGTTGGGGATAGCGATCGCTGTGCATCAAAACAATGGCACAACTTCTAATTCCTGTGTTGTAAACTTTTTGTAAATCCTGTTTAACTTGTGCTATATTGACTGGTATTAATTCATTACCTTGGGCATCATATCTTTCATCTACCTCAATTACCTGTTCATAAAGCATAGTGGGTAAAATAATCTGACGAGCAAAGATATTTGGGCGGTTTTGGTAGCCAATTCTTAACGCATCTTTAAAACCTTTGGTAATGAGCAAAACAACCCTATCACCATGTCTTTCTAACAGCGCATTGGTAGCTACTGTTGTTCCCATTTTGACAACTTCTATATTTTGATAGGGAATCTGTTCATTACCGGATATGCCGATAATATCCCGAACTCCTTGAATAACTGCATCTGCATATTGTTCAGGATTTTCTGATAATAATTTATAGACTATTATCCATTGCTGATTAGGCAAAGGAACAATTAAAAAACGTTCTGGACAATTTACAAGTCGATCTATTATTGTTTGATTATTGGTGACAGCGACAATATCTGTAAATGTGCCACCCCGATCAGCAAAAATTTTCAACATTACCAAAATTCCTCAATAATATATAATATATATAGCAATACCTATGCCAATTTTCCAAAGATAGGTCTGAAACCCAATAAAATCGTTACGATATCAATAGGGTTTCAGAGTTTTGGCGAAGGTATTGATATAGCAAATTCGTTTTTATTTCTGAAGAGATTGGTGTGGGCGGGAAATTTTAGATGTTAGATTTTAGATTGGATATAACAAAAACAATCCAAAATCCTTGCATCGAAAATCCAAAATTAAGAACTCCTGCCTCCTTTCCTTAGTAATAATACGGTGAGTTCTCACTTTATGCTACTAGGATTCAAAACCCAACTCAAAGTTAACAAGCAACAACGACTACTACTGGCGCAACACGCAGGAGTAGCCAGACACGCTTGGAATCAAGGTTTAGCACTTTGTCAACAGGTATTATTACATAACAAACTTAATCCTCAAGACAAAATCAAATTTCCCACAGCTATAGATTTACATAAATGGTTAGTAGCAGCCATTAAATCTACCCTTCCTTGGTATTATGAAGTTTCTAAATGCGCCCCTCAATACGCATTAAGATATCTGTCAGATGCCTTTAAATCCTTCTTCAAAAAAAGTAAAGGCTTTCCTAAATTCAAGAAAAAAGGGAGACAGGATTCTTTTACCTTAGATGGGGCAATTCATATTGACTATAGAAAAATCAAAGTCCCTGTAATTGGCTGGCTAAAAACTTATGAAATTCTCCCGACAGGATATAAACCGAAATCTGTCACCATAAGTAAACAAGCTGATAAGTGGCCATGTCTGCCGACAGGCAGGTTTATCTCTTGGAAAATAGAAATAGGGTTTGCTGAAAAAGTTATCTGTGAGGGCTAGGAGTATGGCTAACGCCACGCTTACTTCGACTGCGCTCTTTGAGGATCATAGCACCTAAAACCAGGCGCAATTTTAATTTTCATCATCCTCAATCCCTTGATTTATCTAGATTTTACATTTATTCAGCATCCCCTCAATAGAAAAGCTAACAGCAGTTAGCGGTCAGCCGTAAAACCCTTTTAGTGCAAGGCTCTGTGATGAAAATTTTTATCTTATTTACCTACAATATGCTGTATTACTAATTAACAATGAATAATAACCAACTACCAATTATTAATCACCAATCGCCAATCATAAGGAAGAAACTGTGAAAATTTTAACTAACCATAGCACTATTTTAGTAGTTGACGACAATCCTATTAATTTAAAACTTCTGGATTATACCTTGAGTGCCGCAGGATATAACGTCAAAATGGAAGCAAATGGACTAAATGTGATACAGAAAGTTGATGATATTATGCCTAATTTAATTCTGCTAGATATTATGTTGCCTGATATTAGCGGATTTGAAATTTGTGAGCAACTTCAAGCCGATCCTCGCACGCAGTCGATCCCGATAATTTTTATGACTGCTCTGGCTGATACTATGGATAAGGTGAAAGGTTTAAGTCTAGGTGCTGTTGATTATATTACTAAGCCCTTTCAAAAAGAAGAATTACTAGCCCGTGTACGTACGCATTTACATTTACAGAGTTTAATTACATCTTTAGAACGGCAAAACCAGGAACTCAGACAACTGACACAACGTAATGAGGACTTAGAACAGAGAGTGGCAGAACGAACAGCAGAATTACAAGCAGCACTAGAAAAAGAAAAAGAATTAAGCCAATTGAAATCTCGGTTTATTACAATGGCATCCCACGAGTTTCGTACACCTTTAGCCATTATTTCTTCATCATCGGGTATTTTGCAAAAATTTAGCGATCGCCTGAGTGCAGAAAGAAAAGAGCAACATTTCCAAACCATCCAAAACACCATTAAGCATATAACCCAAATACTGGATGATGTACTGATGATTAACCGCGCCGAATCCGAGAAAATAGAATTACATTTAGAAGCATCAGATATTATCGCTTTCTGTCGTCATCTCAAAGAAGAAATCGAAACTACGAGTAACCAACATACAATTAATTTCTATTTAGATTTAGGCGAGGAAATTATGGAAAATTATCTGATTATTCAGTTTGATGAAAAAATTTTACGGCAAATTCTCACCAATCTCCTGACTAATGCTATTAAGTATTCTCCGTCTCACAATTTGGTTAATTTTAGTTTGACTAAAAACAATAATCAAATATTATTTAAAATTAGCGATCGCGGCATTGGTATTCCTGAAGCAGATCAAGCTAATTTATTTGAACCTTTTCACCGAGCATCTAACGTTGGTACAATTGTAGGAACTGGTTTAGGGCTGGCCATAGTCAAAAAATGTGTGGATCTGCACCAAGGGAAAATTAACGTAGAAAGTCGTGCGGGAGAAGGAACAACATTTACAGTTAGTCTTCCTTTTTTCAAAGGATAATTAATATCACGTCTAGTTAAACAATTAACATATCTGTTGAGGCTGGTAATTGGTAATTGATAATTGGTAAGTAGGTAGGCACAAAAAAACCAAACTATGTAAAGCAGGACTTACACAAAAAATAACGAAATTAGGGGTAATTCATGAATTACCCCTACGCAAAAATCATGTTTGTAGCCCAATCTGGCCTAATTACTATCAAGATAAGTAAGTAAGTTGCTGGGAAAAAACAGAAGTATGTAACAAAGAATAAATTAATCAAAAACCTCTTGCCTCTTGCCTGTCATCAGGACAATTTTTAGCGCCCACCTACTTATTAATTGTCAATTATCCATTATCAATTGATCATAATGTTATTATCACTGGGGAAGCATAATTTTAATAATAGTTTCTGCTCCTGGTATACTCTCAATTAAAAACTTTCCTCCATGCAGTTCCACTAACCTCTTAGCAATTGATAATCCCAGTCCAGAACCTTGTTGTTCATACATTTTACGTTCAAACTGGACATAAGCCCCAACTCTAGAAATTTGCTCTTTGGTCATTCCTCTGCCGTAGTCAATCACATATAAATGATAGGAATTATTACTGCTATAGCCGATAATTTTTACTGGTGTATTAGGTAGAGAAAATTTCAAAGCATTATCAATTATTTCCTCAGCAATTTTACTGAGTCTGACAGGAGAAACTTTGACTATTGCATCAGATATTTCTATACTCAAATCTGCTGTTCTATGTGCTTTTTCAGCAATTTGTACAGCTACATTTTCCATAGTTGATTTGACAAAACTTTTGACTCCATTATTACGAAGCCGTTCCACTTTTTCTGGATCAGATGCTATTAATTCCAAGTCTGCATACATCAGGAAGTTAATAGTTAGTCTATGTAACCTCAGAGCAGCTTGATGAATGGATCCTAAAATTTCCAGATTTTCATGGGAAAGGTTTTCCTCAAGCATCAATAAATTTGAGAATCCTAAAATATGATTCAGAGGAGTATTGATTTCATGGGGAAGTGAATGACTGATAGAACTGCTTAAATCATTTAATTTTTTTTGAGTTCGTTCATCTACTATTGCTTGTTTATCCAATCGAGTATTAATTGCTTGTAGTAATTCATCTGGATGAAAAGGCTTAGTTAGGTAATCATCTGCACCAAGTTCCATCCCTCGACGTAAATCTGATTTATCCGCTCTAGCAGTTAAGAAAATTAAAGGAATGGTTGCAGTAGAAAAATCCTGACGAAGTTGAGTTAAGACACTATAGCCATCTAACTCGGGCATCATCAAATCACAAATAATTAAATCAGGATGTTTATCTTTAGCCAATTGCACACCCTGTAAGCCATTTTCTGCAATTAGTGTATCAAACTCTGAGAGTTCTAAAATTTCTTGGATATTGTTTCTGATTTCAACTTCATCTTCAATAATTAAAATGTTTTTCATTTTTTGTTTCCCTGATATTATTTGGTAGATGGATTAAAAATAAGGATAACAACTCAGATTGCCTTTTGCTTTAATCTTGATACTTGATTATGACTAATTGTAAGCTATTTGCGCTTCGTGATAAATGAGGAATAACTGACTTAATATAATTTAGCTGATCCTACTGTCCACTTAGAAAGTCTTACCGTAGATATACTTACAGTATATCAGTAGGTTGCAGGGATTGAAGGGATTGAATATTCAACTTACACAAGTTAGGACTTACGCAATATTGTACTAAAAATATTGTACTAAAAATATTGTACTAACAACCTGATTCTTGGGTAGGGGTAATTCATGAATTACCCCTACTTTCCTTCTATTTTGCATAAGTCCTGCAACTGTGAATGTGAACAATTTACGAACAATTTACGAACAATTTACAGTCCAATAATTTTCACATCTTCAACCGGACTAGGGCTAAAAATAATAGAATTAATGACTAATATAATATCTGCCAAAAATGCTTATGAGAATTTCGTTTTTTAGGTTTTTGCTAACTTCTCTGTGGTTGATGGTTGCCTTTTTACCTACAAATTTGCAAAATAGGAATACAGTTTTAGCGGAAGCACCCCCAGAAGTTTCTCAATTAGTTAATGGTAAACAGATTAATGTTAGTAAATCTGAATTTGGAGTGAGAATAGTAGACTCCCAAGGTAAAGCTAATTTTTTTCCCACCACCAAAGTACCTTTAAAAAAAGGTGATGCTTATGGTTGGAGAATGACACTACAAAATTACCAGGGTAAAGTCAAATGGCGGGAAGTTTTACGTTTACCAAAAGCCCCAGAAACTTGGGCTACACCGGAGAAGGATGAGAATTTTTCCCTATCTGCGGATGGTAGTACAGCCATCACAACGCGGACGCAAACAGTTAAAAATGGTGTGATTGAAAATTACTGGAAAATCGCTCCTGGTGATCCTCTTGGTAAACACAGAATAGAAGTTTATGTTGATGATCGTCTGATTTCTATTTTTGAATTTGAAACTGTAGAATTTTAACATTTCTCGTTCCCATATTCTGTATTTTCTCGTTCCCATACTCTGTATGGGAATGAATTATAGAAGGCTCTGCCTTCAATAAAAAAACAGAGGCAGAGCCTCTGTAATAGCATTCCCAGTCTGAGACTGGGAACGAGATCAAAGAAAATAGGGTTTTTATTCTTCGTCTAATTCCATTTCTTCTTCATCATCTTCTTCATTAGATTTAGAAACAGAATTAGCAGAAACTACTGCGCCTTGATCTAATTTCCCGCGGACTTGTTCTTTAATTTTTTCTGCAAAATCTGGTTTTTCTTCTAGATATTTAATGGCGTTATCTCGACCTTGGGAAATGTTATCACCGTTGTAACTGTACCACGCACCTTTCCGCAGTAAAATGCCGGTTTCTTCTGCTAAGTCCACTAAACAACCAAGGGTAGAAACTCCTTTACCAAAGATAATGTCAAATTCGGCAATTCTAAAGGGTGGTGCAACTTTATTTTTGGCAACTTTCACTTTTACTCTATTACCAAATTCATCAGAACCTTTTTTCAAGGTTTGAATTCTGCGAATATCTAGACGCACGGAAGCGTAAAATTTCAACGCATTACCGCCCGTTGTGGTTTCTGGACTACCGTAGGTGACACCGATTTTTTGCCGTAATTGGTTAATAAATATAACTGTGCAACCAGATTTACCAATATTACCTGTAATTTTCCGTAAGGCTTGGCTCATCAATCGTGCTTGTAAACCTACGTGAGCATCACCCATATCACCTTCGATTTCCGCACGGGGTACTAGGGCGGCTACGGAGTCAATGACAACTATATCAACGGCGGCGGAACGTACTAACTGATCAACGATTTCTAAACCTGCTTCACCAGTATCCGGTTGGGAAACCAGTAAATTTTCAATATCTACACCTAGTGCAGCTGCGTAGGTGGGATCTAATGCGTGTTCTGCATCTACGAAAGCAGCTATGCCGCCATTTTTTTGTATTTCTGCGATCGCATGAAGAGCTACTGTAGTTTTACCAGAACTTTCCGGTCCATAAATCTCAATCACCCTTCCCTTGGGTAAACCACCACCCAAAGCTAAATCCAGTGTTAGCGCCCCTGTGGAAATTGTTTCTACACGCATCCGGGTAGCATCACCCAAGCGCATAATTGCCCCTTTACCAAAGCTGCGCTCAATCTGGTTGAGTACCATATTCAGTGCTTTTTGCTTGCCAGTATCCGCTGTGTTGGTTGCCATTAGAGCCTCTAAATATAGGATTTAAGAAAGTTGCGTTGGGTTCTTGATTGGAACAGATATACTATTTTAACCGGAAAAAGTGCAATTGGTAAGGTGTGGGAAAAAAGTTTTATGGGAGGAGTCAGGAGTGGTATGGGCGAAGCATTCGGGCGACTAATTATAAATTTTTGTCCAAGCCTATTTTCCGAATGCTTCGCCCGTACAGGAGTCAGGAGAAAGATAAATATTTCCTGTTTCCCCAATCACCAGTCCCCAGTCCCCTATCACCAATCACCAATCACCAGTTCCCAATTCCCAATTTAATACTGTGGCACAGAAGGATCTACTTCCAAACTCCAAGCATTAATGCCACCTTTAACGTTAGTTCCCACTATACCCGCTTCTTTGAGAATAGCCAGAGCTTTGGCAGAACGTCCACCCATTTTACAATGGGCAATTAAACGGTGTCCGTTAAGTAATTCTTTTACCTGAGTAACACCATCACCATTTTCAATCTCTGGCAATGGTACTAAGACAGAACCAGGAATTTTCGCAATTTCATACTCGTGGGGGTTACGTACATCCAACAGGACAAAATCTTGCGCCCCGCTATCAATTAATGCTTTTAATTCCGTAACGGTCATTTCTTGAATGTCCATTTGTTGCTTCGCTTCTGCTGCTTTTGCTTGGGGAATACCACAAAATTCTTCGTAGTCAATCAGTTTTTCAATTACCGGACGGATGGGGTTAGGACGTAATTTCAACTCTCGGAATTTCATATCCAAAGCGTTGTACAACATTAAACGCCCACTGAGAGTAGTACCTTTACCAATAATAATTTTTACCGTTTCCGTCGCTTGGATCACACCAATAATTCCCGGTAAAATTCCTAACACTCCACCTTCTGCACAGGAAGGGACCATTCCTGGTGGTGGTGGTTCGGGGTATAAATCACGATAGTTAGGACCACCTTCGTAGTTAAAGACGGTTGCTTGTCCTTCAAAACGGAAGATTGAACCGTAAACGTTAGGTTTGTTTAATAATACGCAAGCGTCGTTAACTAAATAGCGTGTGGGGAAGTTGTCAGTTCCATCAACGACGACATCATAAGGACGAATGATATCTAAAGCGTTTTCCGCACTGAGACGAGTTTCGTATAAGTCAACCTGACAATAGGGGTTAATTTCGTGAATGCGGTCTTTTGCGGATTCAATTTTGGGTTTACCTACCCAGGATGTGCCGTGGATAACTTGACGTTGCAAGTTAGAAAAATCAACCACATCAAAGTCAACAATACCGATGCGGCCAATACCTGCGGCTGCTAAGTATAACAGCAATGGCGAACCAAGTCCACCAGTACCTATACATAATACACTGGCAGCTTTGAGGCGTTTTTGTCCTTCTAGACCCACTTCGGGCAAGATTAAATGACGGGAGTAGCGTTCGTAGTCGTCTTTCGTTAACTGGATTTCATCCAGATTAGGATTTAGCATAGTAAGAAAATGCAGAATCTCAGAGTATTAATATTAACTCAAAGTTGGTTCAGTTTATGAGTTCTATTTTTTTGGCTGGGGGAATTATATCACGTTGGGGACTGGGAAGGGGGCGATCGCACTTTTTGCGGTTAAATTATATTAGCTCACGCAAAGACGCAAAGACGCAGAGAGTAAAAGAGTGGTTAATTTATTAAAATATTAAAAATTTTATTAAAAATTTACTATCCGCTGAATTATGTAAATAAAAATCACGATTTTAGTTAAGTATGTTGCTTTGTTGACATGAAATGTAATAACATGGAAAAAATTAAATTTTGGCTAAATTTCGTTTTAAGTTCAAAGTTTTAAGTTCAAAGTTTTAAGTTCAAAGTTTTAAGTTCAAAAAAGCACCAGGATTAATTTAATTCAGCAATTAGCAGGAAATAAAATATGAGTGGCAGAAAAACTTTTAACGTCACTGCTGGTATTTCTACTGAATCACAACCAGGATTGTTTGATGGTATCACCTCAGCATTGCAAGCTTACCAAGAACGGAAACGGCAAGAAAGAGAAGCAGCTATCAAAAGGGAACAAAATATACAACAAAAAATTACTCAAATTCGCGCAAAAAGTCGCTCTGGTGCGGTAAAAAAGATGATTATTGCAGAACCTGAAGAAGTGAAATCAAGTATAACCAAAGTAACAATAGATGCTGAAGTCAAGCAAGCTTTGTCTCAAGATGCACAAAGACAGGTGCAGAGTTTACTGAGGCAATTACCGAGTATTCAGTCAGAATATCAAATTTTGGTAGATCAAGAATTATTAGATGCTGTAAGTGTTCAACAAGCTATTCAGAAAACAGAAATAGCATTACAGAATCATAATTTAACTGAAGCTCAGAGATACTTACAAGTATTAGATGATGCTCGGATTCAGGCAACTCAACAGATGAAAAGTGAGGTGACAGCACAGCTTGATTTTATACAATCAAGATTAGCAAATTTAGAGTCTCGTCTTCCTGAAAGTGTCACTCAACAATTACAAACTAAAATTAATGTTATGTGTAATAGTTGGCACAGTCTTAGGGATGAAGACATAGCAACCATACATGAAGAAATTAGTAATTATGAGTCGCAAATTGAGCAAATTCAAACTGCGGCGGATAATTTAGTAGCATCTTGGCAGCAAGTTGGTTATACTGCCCAAATTTGTGCAATTGATGACGGTGATGTCATTATAGAAATTGAAACCCATGAGGGGGCAAATACTCAAATGCGGATACAGTTTGATGGTCAACAAATTGACTTAGCAGGTCCCCATGATCAAGAAGGTGAGTCTTCCTGTGCTAATCGTACTTTTGATGTGATTCAACTGTTTCAACAGCAAGGTTATCAGGTGGAATGGAGCGAATGGAATGGTGAACCTGTTGATCAGGAATGGCGTAATTTGGATATGAGAATTATGTCAGTGAAAACTACTACAGAATTTTATCAAGCTGATACATCTGAACGCCGTTCAGAAAGTCAGGGATATTAATTGAATAGTTAAATTAAATAGTTAAATTAAATAGTTAAAATTATGACACAACCTCTATTAGTAAATATAGCCGATTGGTTGCCCCGGTCCTCTGCCAATGGTCCAGGACATCGCATGGTGATTTGGGTGCAAGGTTGTCCTTTTCGCTGTGTGGGTTGTCAAAATCCCGACTATTTGGAATTTAAGTTAAATCAGGTGGTGACAGTTGAGCAAATTTGGCAAAAATTCCAACAATTACCAGATTTAGCAGGTATTTCTATTTCCGGTGGTGAACCATTCGCTCAAGCGGTGGCTTTGGCAGATTTAGCGCGTCGAGTGCAATCTGTGGGTAAAACGGTAGTTTGTTGGACAGGGTATCAATTAGAACGATTACAATTAAATAATATTCCTGGTAGCCAAGAGTTCTTAAATCATATAGATTTATTAGTAGATGGCTTGTTTATACAACAGCAAATTAGTAATCAACCACTAAGAGGTTCAAATAATCAAACATTGCATTTTTTATCTGGTAGAATTGTAGAGGCTGATGTGGTGAATATACCTCGTCAGGAGTGGGTATTAGGTTCAGATACTTTAACGTATACGGGTTTTCCCGTGGAATATCCGCAAGTTGATCAGGGAGGAGTAGAAACTAGATGAGTATTGTAGTGATAGGCGATCGCGCAACTGGTAAAACCAGCATGGTGCGAGCATTGGCAGAAAATGGTAAATATGTACAAATAGCCGATGGGCAAATATTGGCGAGGGACTTGTATAATCCAGACACCAAAAAAATCGCAGGTACAGATCAATTAAACACCAGAACATTAAAAATGGAGGTAGATTTACCAGCGACTGGTGCAAGACAACTAAATATTTTATGGATAGATACCCCCGGAGAATTTTGGAGTAACCCCCAACTAAGAAGAGATTTTCCCTCTGCTTGGCAAGCAATGGAAGATAAAGTTAAACAAAGTAAAGCAGTAATTTTAATCTTACCTCCTCACCAAAGTCTTGTATCTAGCACTCGGATAAATTTAGCTCCTGATTATTTACAACCAACAGCAATGAATCCTGTACCTAATGCTGATCAATGGGTGAATGGTTTACAGAACTGGTTTGACTTTTTACAACAAAATTGCCAACGAGTCAAACACATAATTATTGCCCTGCATAAAGCGGATTTATTTTGTGATGTGGAATCAGAAGGAAAAACTTGGAGATATAAGCCAGATCGAGGAGGTGCAGCACCGTGGTATGAATATAGTGATCATGTAGTTGACGCATATTTTGGGGTAGCAAATCAAGTAATTCGTAAATACAAAAGTACAGAAATTGGTTCTCGGACAAACTTCTTTATTACTACTACTGAAAATCAAGAATTACTAGAATTACCTTGGTTGTATCTTGCTCCTTATCTGATCCATAGATTCTGATATTATCAATAATTTCAATACAATAATTTTATGACTCAAAGTACAGTCCTGAAACTTAAAAAACAATCTATAGGCAATGATATTAGAATCATTGGCTCACGTAAATCTGGAAAAACCACTTATTTAGCTTCACTATTAAGGCTACCCGATGAGTTAAAAAAACAATTTCCGGGTTTGAAAATTATCCCAGCATCCGATGATGCTGAGGAACTGATTGGTGCAGCTAAAAATATTTTAGAACAAGGTGCAGTTTTTGCGCCTAATGATATTGGTAATGAACCATATTTTTCTTTTGAAATTCAAATCCCAGCTAGTAAAAATTCACCAGGAATTACATTAAATTTAGCTGTCAAGGATTATGCAGGAGAAACATTTGAATGTGCTGCTTACCCCAGTAGAGCATCTGAGTTTGCAGAATATTTAGAAGATTGGTTAACCTCCCCAAGTTGGATGATTATGCTCACAGATTGGGAAGCTACCAATGATCAAAAAATCTATGCACCTGCTTTATATAAACTCTTGACAGAATTATCTGAGCAAGCTGGAGTGAATGAAACTTTAAATAATTTGAGAGTAGCAGTAGTGATGAGTAAATGTGAACGAGGGGAAATTTGGCCTTGTCGTTTAGATGCTGAAGAAGATTTATTTAAAGTTCGTTTGCAGGAAACCTATAAAGTTTTGAAAGAGAAATTGCCACCTGACAGATTACGTTTTTTTGCCTGTTCTTCCTTTGGGATAATGAGCGATCGCTTGGGAGAACATGATCCTCGTCCTAATCGTTATATACCCGATGATGGCAGTTCCGCCGAGTTCAGCGCCTATTTACGAGATAAGGATGCGTGGAAACCCTTTGGTTTAATTTCCCCACTTTATTGGTTAAGCACAGGGAGGGTATTCCATGACGAACGCCTCTAATCTTCCCCTTGACATCGGTGGAAACCAGGATTTCCGGGTTATTGGTCCCCGTCGTTCTGGAAAAACAGCTTTTATGGCTGCCTTAGCTCGTTGGCCAAATGCTAAATCAGACAGTCCCATTGTTTCCGTTGATCCTTATAACGATGAAGCTGGGGAATTAATTAATATAGCTCAGGACATTTTAGAAGATGGAAAAGAATTAGCAGGTACAGATTATGGTAGTGGAGACGCTGAGAACTTACCAACATACACCTTACTAATTACCTTAAAAGCTAAATTTCTCAATCATCCTCTCCCAGCTTTAAGAAATCAACCGATCAGATTACGAGTATCCTGTCGAGAATATTCAGGAGAACTGATCAAAGAGTTAAAGAATATTGCCAACCCTAGCTCACATTTGGTTAGTTATTTAGATGATTGTGCCACTGCGTCGGGGTTATTGATACTCATAGATAGCACTGCTACCAAAACATCTGATAAAGAATATGCTCAAGCATTGGAGAATTTACAAAGAGAATTAAATGAACGATTAAGTATTAATAATGGAGGATTACAGAACTACCGAATAGCTGTAGTATTTACTAAATGTGAACAACCTCCAGCTTCAGGTTATTGGCAGAATATAGACACTTTCCTGGGCTTAAAATTTCCCAATGTTAAAACTACATTAAACAAATGGCGTAATAATTGGGGATGTTCTACAAATTACTTTTTTTGTTCTACCTTTGGTATAAAAGGAACACCACCAAGACCAAATTTCAGGAAAAAAAGTAGAGATGCGGGTGGAACTTATGGGGTAATTGATAAACCAGGAGTATGGCGACCTTTAGGTTTAGTTGCACCTTTATATTGGTTAGCAACGGGTAAGGAAGATAATCAATTAAGAGATATCAAATAAGAGAAATTGAGGAGAAGATAAAATGACAGGTATTCCCATTTACCAATTTTGTAGAGCATTTGATAACGTCCGTTGGTCAGATGTATATCAACGTTATGTATCTGGTGGTTATGCTTTTGAAAAAATCACTCGTTGGAATCGAGAAGTTCCTGAAGAAATTCGTCAAGTAGTGATTAATGGTTATTTTGCTCTGAATGATAATTATCCACCAGAAGAAGATGATTTTGCTTTGATTGCGAGAGAAATAAATGATAAATATGCGGTTTTAGCTGTTGCTAATAGACAACTAGATGATGGTGGTCGTCCTACTATCGGGTATAAATATTTTTGGTTAGAAAAATCATCTCCAGATGTTGATGGTATCTTAACTCTAATATCTTGGTGGAGTGATCAACAAGAGCCGAAGCCGAAGTTTAAGATGGAGGAATTGGTTGAGTCATCATCACCACAAATATTTTACTATCGTCAAGAATATCCAAAAACGCACTTTAAAGAACCTTCTTTACAAGAAACTTTGAAAACAGTCGAAAAATTACAATTAATTCCTCATACTGTTGTAGCAACAAAACAGGAATGGCATGAAAGACCTGAATATATAAAACTACACTATTTAGCTTTAGGCCTTAGTTTTCGCGCTAAATATTCTAATGCTTGGGCTTGGAATGTAAATAAAATAGCATCTCCAGAGAAGTTTTTAGCTATCTTTTACACTACTCAAGAGGATATACCTAGTAATATTCGTAAATTTTCCTTATCTCCATTAAATTCACCATCACCACAAACACATAATCCTCATAATTCAGATCCTAATTCTAATAATAGTGCTATTACAGCAACTACAGAAAATACATCTCCACTTGCAAAAAATCCTGGTCAAATAGCACCAGAAAAAAAGATTAGAAAGTGTTTAACAGATATAGCAACCATATTTACTAATCAGAATAGATTAGATGATAAAAAGGCTAAAGAATTATTTGGATATTTAGAGGATTATCCAGATGAAGATTGGTCTAATTTTATAGATAAAATTACTCTGAATACACCTTCTGGTAACGAAAATTATAAAGAATTAATATATCTGATTGTCCCTGAATACCCATCTTTTAAATCGTGGCTTTTTGATATCGTTAAATCTGTTAACCCTGAAAATATTTCTACATCTTTTTTAGATGAGTTTAGAGACAGAATAATAAAAATATTATTACTTGATGATAATAATCAAGAAACGATTTTAAAGTTTCAAAAATGTTTACTAGAAAATAGTTCTCACTATCCAAAAGCCAAAAAAAGACTTCCAGAGTCTATATACTTTGGAATTACTAAATTATTAATGCAATTATTAGAATCTAATCAAAGCAACAATCGCCTAAATGAATATGTTGAGTATTTTTTGATTGAATACAATAATATTTACAAGAATTTTTTTCAAGAATATGCAAAAATTCTTAAAAGAAATATAAAAAATATCAAATCATATTCTTCTTCAGAAACTAAATTTGAACTCTCTGGAGACATAGAAAATTATCCATCAATAAAATTGTTCTTTGATGAAATTTCAAAAAATCAAATTGATGTTAAACGTAGGCTTCCTAAAAAAATTAGAATAGAAATTTTTGGAAAAGAAAACCCACCACCTCCACCACCTAAACCCTATCCTAATATTGAAATAAGTATTATAGTTTTTGTTGCCGGAACTGCAATTTTTTTAGTCTCTTGGTATCAGCAGTTTAAGATATTACCGATATTAACGAGTGTAACGATTTATGTTATTTTGACTATTATTGCGTGTCTACTAATAGGAAACCCTCTAGTAAAGAGAGTTTCTCCACAATGGTTAAAACTTACCGCACTGATGTACATTTTTTTCACTGTATTATTATCATTAATAGGATTTGCGTCTGTGAATCATATAAACTTGTTATTTACAAAAAAACAGTTTCCAGATTATATTAATCCAATATCCGGTAATAGTCATAATCCCAAAGATAACAACTGTTCATCTTTGGAAAAATCAAAGTTTAAAATGTGTAAATATAATGAATTAACTAAGCAAATGGATGATCCTTATCGTAATTCTAGCCCACCTTCAAAGAAATGAAATCAACTCAAAACAGAAATTCTTTGTTTATTCATTCATTACTCATCCCTAACCCATGAACACCCTTCCCATGAGAATCGGCTTTTACACCCTATCCGGCATAGTTTCCGCCTTAATAGGCTGGAGTATAAGTCAAATAATCTGGCAAGAAATAGGCGCTTATTTAACGCCATTTATTCCCCAAGGATTTAATCTTCCTCCCTACATAATCTTATTAGTAATTGTCACACCCTGCATAGCTAGTGGAATGATAATTGCCGAAATTTTTATCAGCAACCCTACCCGTTATCAAGCTAATTGGCGAGTTCTTTCTCGCACATCCTTAAAAAAAGTATTTCTTGTTGGTGCATTTCTGGGTTTAGTCCTCAGCATTTTCAACTGGATGCTATTAGCAAGTAACTGGTCTGGAGGTTTTGTCAGAATCATTTCTTGGCTAATTATTGGTGCATTTGCTGGTTTAGCAGAAAGTATTAGTTGGAGTTGGCGAAGTATTGAAGGAACAGGTAATAGAGTCATTCAACGCATTATTCAAAGTACATTATTTGGTGCAGGTGCAGGATTTTTCGCTGCTAGTTTTTGTGAAGGAGTTAACAGAGCATTAGGTCAATATCAAGAACCCTTTGGTTTTTTCTTATTTGGTGCATTATTAGGATTAGGTTTGTCTTTTGCATCCACACCTACTTATCAAGTAGCATTGAGAGCAGGAACAGGTTTTGAAGCTAAAAAGAAACCCCGCAGTCGAAAAGCTGCAAATACTCAAATCCAAACTATTCATACCAGTCCAACACAAATACTTAGACCAGCTTTAAATAATCAATCTTTAAAATTTATTCCCGATGATGATTACAAACATATTGAAGAAGGTGTTTCTATTCAATTACCAGCAAAAACTAAGAAACCTTTAATCATTGGTTCAGGTGACGACGCGGATATTTATATTCCTCATTTACCAGAAAGATGTGCATCTTTACAAGTTAATTCTGGTACAGTAATTATTCGTGCTTTAGCTGAAGATGCTGTACGCATTCAACAAAAATTTTTAGCAGAAAGTAAAACTACCACTCTTAAACATAACCAAATTTTAACCCTTTACCATGAACACGATGAAGAAAAATTCTACAGATTCATTTTCTATAACCGCCTCCTTGACCCCCAAGCTTAAATTAGGAATTGTGGCTTTTTTACTGGGATTTCTACCTTTACCAGTTCTTGCTAGTTCTAAAATTGAAGTATCTCCCCGTCCTACAGATGGTGATATTGTCAATTTAAAAGTTAGCGTGGTGAATGATGATAATATTCCCATTGAAGGTCTACAAACATCTGATTTTAAAATAGAAACTGCCAGAATTACAGCTAAAAGCGAAGGTACTCCTATTAATCTCCAATACTCAGAAGTTAATCGGTTGAAATTAATTCCCCCAGGAGAACAATTAACTTCAGATCCCGCTTATGTTGTCATTCTTTTAGATATGAGTGGGAGTATGAAAGTTAAAGATGCTAGTAAAGTTAAAAAAATAGATGGTGCGATTCGTGCGATTAAAGGATTTATTAATTTAGTGCGGGAGAAAAATTTACCTGTACATATTTCTCTAGTACCATTTGGAGAATCTAATAAACCTCAAGATAATTATGAAGTCAATCAAGAAATAATTGCGCGAAACTTATTACCAGCAAATTCACCGGATTTAGATCAAAGAGTAGCTGATTTAGCCTCTTCTCCCACTAATGCAGGAACTAATTTATATGACCCTTTAAAAGAAGCGGTACAATATTTAGGTAACAACTCCCAGGAATTTACCAGAAAAGCAAATGCTAACCGCAATTTAAATAATGATGATGAACCAATTCCGCCGAAATTAGCTGTGATTTTACTATCTGATGGTTATCATAATAGGAATCGAGGTACAGAAGATCAACAATTTGAAAATTTAACAAAAATCTTTCAAAAATATGCTACAGTCAGGGTGTACACTTTAGGCTATGGAGAGTCTTTAAGACAGCTAAGAGATCGTGCTATTAATTGCAACATTCCTTATAGTTTATTAGCCCAAAAAAAAGCAGTTGATTTAATTCAATCCTGTAAACTTTCTTCAGGTGATATCTACAATTATATTGTAGACCAACCCAGATTAAAACAAATTGCCGAATTAACAGGAGGTATTAGTAAATTTCCCCAAAATGCTAATGAAGCGGTAAATAGTTTAGAAACTTTTTTTAAAGCATTACGAGAATATGAAGTGCAATTTAAACAACCCAATGCCATACCAGGAGAAGAATATCAAGTACAAGTTAGTATTAATTCCTCTAGCAGAAAACTGAATTTGAATGCTGAACCTGTAAAGATTAGAATGCCTAATATATCATTTTATAAACTACCTTTAATTCCAGATCGGTTAATTATTCTAGTTTTCACGTTAGGAGTTTTAGGTGGTGGTTTATGGTGGTTTAAAGGTTGGAGCAAACAACTAAAAGATGAAGCTGAACGTTGGATTTAACACAATTAGTAAATTTACTAAATTTACTAAATTTACTAAATTATGATATAAGTTGGGTTGCGCTTTGCTTAACCCAACCTACAGAAGACTACAGAAGACCGTTTAACCTAGATTGACTCTAGCCAATAATTGCTCACGCGACAACTGAGATAAATTAAGTAATAAATCAGTTCTTTCTGCAAGAGAAAGTTCGATGATAGGAGTGACAACAGCAGATAATTCCTGATCTAAATTACCAAACCGCGCTGTTAATAAACTCTCTACTATTAAACGCAGTCCTTCTTGTAGTCCTTCTTGTCTTCCCGTTTGTAATCCCGTTTGTAATCCTGTTTGTAATCCTGTTTGTAATCCCGTTTGTAATCCTGTTTGCAATCCTGTTTGTAGTCCCGTTTGTAGTCCTTCTTCTAATCCCTCTTTACGCCATTCTTCTCTTTGTTTGAGATATGCTGGTGATAAGCTCATAATTAAATCCCTCTCGTCATCACTGATATCATTCTTCACTTCTATATTTTTACGCCAAGATGCTAAAATTTCCACTAGGTAAGTGAGATTCCCTAGTCATACAAAATCTATTAATAATGGTGTTTTCATTATGTCTGAATATACTTTAGTTATCAGAATACCACAAGCAGGAAACAAAGAAATTAGCTACTCTATTAATTTGAATGGACTACATGAAAGCTATCCTGAAGATTATTTTCGTCAAGAAACTCCCCGATTTAATATTAGTCAAACTATTGAAAAACAGTCAGCAAGAAAGATTGAAGCAGCTAACTTATCTATGATTATTGCTAACTGGATTTCTGATATCAAACTTGGTCGTCATAGAACTATAGTTACTCTTGATTTACCATTAGATTCAGCTATTGGATTAGAATCTGTTGTTCCTCCCATTGAAACTATTGCAGCACCAGCTAAACAACCTAGTAAACAACCATTAACACCTCCGAAATCTGTAGTTAACCCAGTGAAAACTCCTAATCCTGTTATTCAAAATACAACTAAAATTAATCCTGCGGAAACACCAGTGGAAACACAAAAAAATTCATCTTCAGATATTCGCACAGATAGCAACAAAGCAGATTTTTAGTAAATTAGAAAAATAGGGAATGTAAAAATATGAAACCTGAATTACCATACAATAAATGTCAGCAAGAATTACAGGATTTATTAAAGTCCCGTTATCCGTTAATTTTCTTGAGAACATCAGAAGAAAGTCGTGCTATTCGTTGTGTGATTGATGCTCATTTAGCCATTCTCAATACTGGAGATATTCAAGATGGAGAATTAGCGCAGTGGAGTAGTACAGAAGGTTTTCAACAAAGATTAGAAATTCCCACATCTGCAAATCAAGCAGAATGGAAAAGGATGGGTAATGCACTTGATACAACGGGTAATCCGATTTTACAATCTTTGGATATTTTACAAAGTCGTTTACAAGACCAAGTAAGTAAAAATTCATCTAAACAACATACTTATTTATTACCAGATTGGTCTGTTTTATTACGTCCAGATGACTATTTTATAGCACGAAGATTAAAAGAATTAATAGTAGCAATAGACCAAAAAAGACCTGTAGTAAGAATGTCATTAGTTATTATTGGTGCAGATTGGACTATTCCGACTATTCTTCGCAATATAGTACATATTATAGATTTACCTTTACCTGTAGAAGAAGAACTATATGATAATGTTTTCAGTGTTGCTGTAGAAAAATATGGTTTAGCGGAAGCAGATGCTTGGAGATTAGCAGAACAGGCTCAAGGAATGCCTTTACAAGCGGCTATTTTATCAGCTAAATTATCAACATCTCGCAATTTGTGGACAGATCCAGAAGCTGCTGGACAATTATTATTAGAAGCTAAAAAACAGGAAATTAGAAAAACTGGAGTTTTAGAATATTATGCTCCCTCTGGTCAAGGTTTAAGAGATGTGGGAGGATTAAGTAAAGTCAAAGAATGGATTTATAGTCGAGAGTCTTGGTTTGCTCAAGATTCCCAGCCAGAATTACGTCCACGTGCTATTTTATTAGAAGGTTTTCCTGGTTGTGGTAAAACATTTATAGCTAGAGCGATCGCACAAGAATGGCGTGTACCGCAGATTAATTTTGAAATTGCTCGCTTACAATCTCGCTGGGTAGGAGAATCAGAAAGTAACACTTTTCAAGCACTCAGAGCAATAGAAGCATCAGCACCAAACATCCTGTTTATGGATGAAATTGAAAAAGCTTTTGCAGGTGTTGGGGGTGATAGTTCAGGAGTCAGTACCAGACAGTTTGGGACATTTTTATCATGGTTAAATGATCACGAATATCCGATCTTTTTCATTGCCACTTCTAATGATAGAGAAAAATTACCTCCCGAATTATTTCGTGCTGGAAGATTTGATGAAATTTTCATAGTTATGCCACCTAACACAGAAGAAAGATATCAGATTTTACAAAAGCGAATTACTGCTTATAAATTACCACCGACTCCATCCCCTATATTAGAATATCTCGTAGATAAAACCGCCGGATATTCAGGAGCAGAATTAGATAAATTAGTTAGAGAAGCTATATATTTGGCGGGATATGGTAACATCCCCACTAAAATTAATTGGGAAAATGCCTTATCCCAAATTAGTCCTCAATATCGTACTCCCAATATGCAACACTTGTTGCGAAAATATTTAAATTTATTAGCAGGTGGTGGTGGTAAACCTGCTTCAGAATTAGAAATGGGTTTTTTAGAGAGTCTAATTCTTGGATCTTAGTTAACGTCAAGTTGCTAAAATTATACGTTCAATTGTTTCAGCTTGAAACTGATGATTTTCATCTAAACAAAAACTATTTAATTCACCTGCTTTACCCTGATTCACTGATACAATAATATAAGAATATTCTGGCCAAGCATAGATTCTATCCCACTCTGAGGGGATAGCGGGATAGTCAGGATGGGAATGAAAAATACCAATTATATTTAAATTGCGGTTTCTCGCTTCCTTTTGTATTTGTAACATGAAAAAGGGAGCGATCGCATATCTTCTTCTGGTACTATATTCTTCCTGGTTTTCTGTAAAATTATCTTTTTCGGTATTCCATACATTTTCTGTAGGTATTACTTCTACAACAGTTTTCACGTCATGACTGAGATAACCCAGTATTAACCCACAACATTCATCAGGGTAGGTTTTTTCAGCATGAAGATTGATACTTTCTAAGTTTTGATCATTAATTTTTAAAATCTTCATAAATCATAGATTCTGTAATTAAGATATTCAAAAGCTAATCTAGCTATTAATTACATATTATTACATATTGTTGCATATTACATAAATTTTACATAGATTTTACATAGATTTTACAGAAAATTAACTTTACCTGTATCAATATCATAAAATGCACCGATAATTTTTAATCTATCTGCGCTGATTAACTGCTCTAAAATGGGTGAACTTCTTTGCATTTTTTCTGTTTGAAATTGAATGTTACTAATGACAGCATCTCTATCATTATTAATATCATTATTATTAATATCATTATTAATATCATTATTAGTATCATTATCTCTCTCTTGATTTTCAGATATTGCTGGTTGAATACCATCAACAATAGTATCAATATTTCCCGGTACTTGTTTGTTTCTGATTGCTGCTGCAACTGCACCACAGTTTTTATGACCTAACACTACAATTAATTGTGTACCTAAGGCTGTGGTAGCATATTCTAAACTACCAATAGCTTCATCACTAGCAATATTACCAGCTACACGCACAACAAATAAATCTCCTAATCCTTGATCAAAAATTAATTCTGGTGGTACGCGAGAATCTGCACATCCTAATATTGCTGCATAGGGATATTGTGTTTCCGAAATTGATTGTAAACGTCTTTTTGTTTGGTTAGGATATCGGCGATTTTGATTGTAAAATCTTTTATTTCCTGCTATTAATCTTTTTTGTGCTTCCGTTGCACTGACTGGGTTAGGATTGGGATTTTTTTGAGGAATGATAATTTCTGAACGGTTATTAATGATTTCATTACAAGCAGTTAGACTACCAATACTTAATGTAGTTAAACCTGCGATTTTTAAGAAGTGACGACGACCTACAAAACCGTTAATTCTACTCATGATTTTATCTCAAATCTGTACTGTTTTTCAAAACATATCAGATTTAATTATGATTCTAGAGTACCAAATTACACGGTTTAAGGGTTATTTAATCTTTTGCTTAAATACCAAACAATAGATTGACAGTATGGACTATACTTACCATCTGCATCTTTGCTACTTAGTTCTTCTAGTTTCTTTTTAATAGCTTCTTGTGACCATGTTTTGTTAGGAAATTTTTTATTTAACACTGTAATTACTGTGTCTAAAGCTATTTTACGATTTTCTCTAATAGTTTGATAATGCAGATTTAAAACTTCATTTAATTCATGATTAATAGTTTCATCATCACATATAGATAATATTTTTCCAGTAGAACTATATTTGATCTGATTTTCACAATTCTTATTACTATCTACTGGATTAAGATTCATTTTATAATTTCTATGTGTTCCTTCATAATCTCCTTTTCTTGCGTTACAATGTAAATTCTTTTTTCCTTGACCTCTATTACCTGAACAAGAAGCTATTAGATTTTTATAGTCTAGTTGTAAATGTGGATTATCAGCTTGAGGTTTATTATGTTCAATTTCCATATTATCTATAGATATTCGTTGCATACAATAGCAACAAATATAACCTTGTTCTGCTAATAATGCCCTTTTTAAAGGTTCTTTTGGACGATAATCATCATAGTTTGCATCCTGTGTCTGACGATATTTTAAAAGACATGGAGGTTCAGCACCTTTAATAATACGTTTCATTCTACTCTGCTTAAAAAGTCAATAAGTGTATAGGCTTGAATCATATCTGGATCATTATTTCCTAATAATTCAGATAATTTTTGTAATTCTAGTTTCGCTGCTTCTAAGTTATCATTATCTATCATTTTAAAACATTCGTCTATTCTCTCTTGCATTTTCACAGGTCTTTTTTCTACACCCATAACTTCAAACAGAATTGAATTACTATCTCTACCAAATGTGTGGGGCGTAAATTCTAAAACTTTTCCATCTTCTAAAATAAATACGTTTTCTCTGTTTACTCCACTCAAAACTTGAGGTGAATGAGTAGTAACAATAAATTGACAGTTGGGAAATGTTCTTCTAAAACTAGGAATGACTATTCTTTGCCATTGAGGATGTAAGTGTAAATCTATTTCATCAATTAATATTATTCCTGTTCCGGTTTGCAGTATTTCTGAAGGATCAGTAATACTAGGATTTAAAATTGCTAACCTTCTGGCAATGTCAACTACTATCATCAATAAGGTTTTTTCACCATCGGAAAGTTGCTCTAGTTTAAAAATTTCACCATTTTTTTCGATAACTAATGAAGGACTATTAAGACGATGACTACTTAACTCTTTACTACTACTTACACGAGCAATATGAAGGTTTACGAATTGGCTATTGGGGAAAGATTCTAAAAATATTTCTATAGCTTTTCTAACAATTTCAAGGTTGCTATTTCTAAAGCTATTATTTTCTCTTAATCGAATTTCATTTTCATATTCCTCTTCTTCTTTAAACCAATAAAAAAAATCTTTAAAATCGTTGATATTGTTTGAAAATGACGATTTATAAGCATCAAATTGATTAGGTTTACTAATAACTCTTTTTCCAAAACCAGAGTTTATAACTATTCGCTGTGTTTGATAATAAACTAATAATGGTATGGATAAATTAGGTTGATGTTTTAATTCTTGATGTACGTGAGAAACATACTGATTAATTTCTGTTTTCTTTGTTATAGATTTAAATTCATCTCTATCTCTGGAAATATCCCAAGACATTTTTATATCTGAGTAAATTACAATGCGAATAGATTGTTGTGTTCTATGTGCATTTATATTTATATCATCCTCTGTTAAATCAAAATCTAACTTTTTGTAAGGTTTCTTGGGCAGTAATTCAAATATAAATCTTGACAAAAGTATAGCAATACTATCTAAAATAGATGATTTACCTGAACCATTAGATCCAATGAAAACAGCTAAATCTGGAGGAAGTTTCAATTTCAGTTCTTGAAAACCCCGAAAATTCTGTAAATGTAATTCTTCAATGTGCATAGTTCTGACTCCTGACTCCTGACTCTTTATTTAATGTCCTCCCGCACCTAAATATAATTCTCCCACTTTTGGATCATTCAATAATTCTCTCCCAGGTCCAGACATTGCATCACGTCCTGATTCTAACACATACCCTGTATCAGCCATTTCTAAAGCTTTTCTAGCATTTTGTTCTACTAAAACTATCGCAGTACCAGCTTGATTAATTTGTTTGATTTGTTCAAATACCTGTGTTACCAAAATCGGAGATAAAGCCGCGGAAGGTTCATCTAATAATAATAAACTAGGTTCTAACATTAAAGCTTTACCCATCGCTAACATTTGTCTTTCTCCACCTGATAAAGTTCCTGCACGTTGACGACGGCGATCGCTCAATCTGGGAAACATTGCAAATATATTATCCTTCAAAGGTTTCAGGGGAACATTCCGCACAAAAGCCCCCATTTCTAAATTTTCTTCTATTGTTAATGATGAAAAAACGTTGGCAATTTGCGGAACATAACACATTCCCTTTTTCACAATTTGATCGGATTTTAAACCATTAATTTTTTCCCCTTTAAAGGTAATCGTACCTGTGTGGGGTGTCAAAAGTCCAAAAATTGTTTTTGCTAACGTAGATTTACCAGCACCATTAGGGCCAATTACAGTTACTAATTCTCCTCGTTCAACTCGAAAATTAATACCCTGCAATATATCGACATCTTTAATATATCCAGCATGGACATTTTCAACTTCTAATAAATAGTTATTAGTCATAAGAAATAGGGAATAGGGAATAGGGAATAGGGAACAGGGAATAGGTAATAGGTAATAGGTAATAGGTAATAGGTAAAGTTTTTTCCCAATCACCAATCACCAATCACCAATCACCAATCACCTATTCTGAAATTTTCTGCAATTCAGGGCGTTCTTCTGCTAAAATTGCGTTTTCTACTGGGCAAACTTGTAAACAGATGCCACAGTCGATACAGGTAGCAAAGTCTATCCAGTACCAATCTGTACCTTTAATGTTTTTACCTGGTCCTTCATGAATACAAGCTACAGGACAAGCACTTACGCAGTCAGCAACCCCTTCACAAACTTCCGTTACTATTGTATGTGGCATTTTCTCGTTCCCCTCTCTTGATTGAATCAGCAGTTTCTAAGTTAACAATTTGTAATATTAACGCAAGTAATCAGCTTTCAGTGATCAGCTTTCAGCTTTTATTAATCAACGAATAACAGGAAAAGAACCGCAAAGGTAAAGATTAACATTAGCTGACGGCTGATAGCTAACGGCTGATGGCTGTATTACCTGTTAACTAACTGCTTCAATTGTGGGTGTACCATCAGAGTTAATCCAGGCTATTTGGGCGATAGAGCGATCGCGTGCATAGTTCCGAATTGCTTCGGCATCCCTTCCCCCCAAATCCATTTCTACCCGCACTAAATGGGCAGAATCTCGTAATTTTTGGGCATAAGCAAAAGCAGCAGCATCAGCATTTTGATCTTCTGGAACTACTAACCAGTTACTTGCAGGAATACTTTGCGGTAATTGCTGACTCGATGCTAAAACTTGGTATAAATCATCAATGCTTAATTCAAAACCAATTCCAGGAATATTTTGCCCTTGGGGATGATATAGCCCTAAAAGTTGGTCATAACGACCACCACGCCCTAAAACTAACGCCTGACCTTCAGTATCACTAACTACTTCAAACACAATTCCTGTGTAGTAGTCAATAGTTTGAATCAAGCTGAGATCCAGAATCAAAGAAAATTTACCTTCTGATTCCAGTAATTCTACCAGGGATTTCAGGTTATTTACCGCTGCTTGTTGGTCAGCATCTAAATTTAAACTGCTGACTTTTTGCAGCACATCAGCACTTTTACCACGCAAATCTAACATGATTCTAGCGCGTTGGTGCAATTCTTCACTCAGAGGTAAAGTATCGAGAGTTACACGATCTAAATTAGCGATCGCATTTCTCACTTCACTTCTGATATTAGCCGGAAAAGCATCCAGCAGAGATTTAGTAATTCCCGCCTCACCTAAAATCAACTGCCATCCACGCAAATATAAAGCTTCTAAACAATTAGCTACCAACAAAAGCACTTCTGCATTTGCCAGTAACCCGTCCGCACCCAGCAACTCCACCCCAGCTTGATAATACTCCTGCTGCTGATTATGGCGCTTTTCCCAGTTGCGGCGAAATACATTAGCATTGTAATACAACCGTTGGGGATAGGCTGCTTCAGCCATGCGAGTAACTACAGTCCGAGCAATAGAAGCGGTGAGTTCTGGACGCAAACCCAATTCCTCATCTTGCCCATTTTGTAATTGTATGACCTTATGGCGCTGAATTGCTTCACCTGCCATCAGCGTATCCATCCGTTCCAGCGTTGAGGTGATAATCCTGTGATATCCCCAACGATGAAAAACCTGTTGTAATCTATCTTCAATCCAGCGTTTTTGAGCCACATCCAAGGGTAATAAATCCCTAGCTCCCGCTGCTGGTTGATACACCATTATTTTTTCTTCCCACCAAACAAACCACCGAACAAACCACCATTTCTAGACTTATCGGGTTGGGTATCTCCATTATTGGCAGGTTTCCTTCCCTGATGAGTACCAGATTGATTTTCTAAAACTTTATCAAGTTTAGGCTTCCATTCCAAAGCTAATTTGTCATTTGGATCTAATTTCAGGGCATTTTCAAAGTAAATTTTAGCCATTTTTAGCTGATTTTGCCGTAAATATATCATTGCCAACTTAGGACTTGCTCTTTTTCATGACTTTTGATCACAGCAGCACTATCTGGGTGCAAGCGACGGGCAATTTTCAGATAACGTTTGCGAACTTCACCTGCACTCGCATCAACTGGAACACACAAAACTGCGTGATGATCTATAAAATCATATTTAAATAATTCGCCATCTATTTTGATAGACATATAGAAATATTGCAACCTAGCAGCAATTTTTTATAGTTTACCCTGTCAGTAATATTGAGTTAACAACTACTCACCTATTTTCCTCATCTTACCAAGCTGACAAAGGCGAAATTTGCATTAGTTTCTGACTCAGACTGTTATGAATATAACCGTTAGTAGCCAAAATTCTCCCAGAATCAATTTGTAAATCTCCACCATTATAAGCTGTCACCTGACCCCCAGCTTCCTGAACTAAAATTATACCAGCAGCAATATCCCAAGGTGCAATACCTCTTTCCCAATAACCATCCACACGGCCACAGGCAACATAAGCTAAATCTAGAGAAGCAGAACCGCCACGCCTTACGCCTTGGGTAAGATGGGTAAGATGACAAAATTCTGCATAGTTATTATCCTTGGTTTCCCTGCGGTCATAAGCAAATCCTGTTACTAACAAACTTTTACTCAGTTCAGAAGTTTGAGAAACCTTGATAGGTCTGCGGTTGCGTGTTGCACCTAAACCAGCAGCAGCCCGGAATAATTCATTATGGAAAGGATCATAAATTACACCGACTTTTGGCACTCCCTGAATAAACAAACCAATGGAAACAGCAAAACAGGGATATTGATGGGCGTAGTTAGTTGTACCATCTAGAGGGTCAATAGCCCAGAGATATTCACTGGTTTGATTTCCCAATTTTCCTGATTCTTCCGCGAGGATGGAATGTTGGGGAAAGTGACGGTTGATAATTTCCAAAATCACTTTTTCAGAAGCTTTATCAGCAGCGGTAACTAAATCACCAGGTCTGCCTTTTTCGGTAATAGCATCCTCTACTTTACCTAAATAATCTTGCAAAACCACACCAGCAGATAAGGCAGCTTCGGTAGCGATATCGAGAAAAATTTGTAAGTTAGTCATGAGAAGGAGTTCAAGAAGTCAGGAGTCAGGAGTTCTAGGAGTTCAGGAGTTCTAGGAGTTCAGGAGTTCTAGGAGTTCTAGGAGATGGGAAGGATTAATAACCCAATCACCAATCACCAATCACCAATCACTTATTCATCCGCCGATATTCACCAGGAGTTTGACGCATGGCGTTTTCTGGGTTCCAGATACCTTGTCCCATCAGTCTTGCCCAAAGTTGGGCATTTTCTAGGCGTTGATTGTATTTGTGATTAGGCGATCGCCCCACAAATAGAGCATACCCTTGTTTGATCACTTGTTCATTCAAAAACACCTGATCTTTCCACCCATAAGCCCAGATTTGCCCAAACCTGTTTTTGGTTTCCAGGTCAAACTCTAACTTGAGAGATTTTTTCCCGCCATCACCATCATTAATTAACTTTTCTAAAAGTGCTTTAGCATCCTCGCCCCAAGGACGCTGACGTAAATCAGGCGCATCTAAACCGATTAAGCGGACTTGGGAAGTTATATTTGGTTGTTCTCCCAATCCCAGCACTTCTAAAGTTTGTCCGCTGACAACCCGCGCTACTGTGACTACTGTGGGTATGTTTGCTGGCTGATTTTTGCCTTGACAACTGACCAACAACAACAAACAAGATAAAATTGCTACTTTTTGCGCCCAAATACCCAAATAGGATACTAATACGGCAATTTTAGCCTGTAAGTAGCTGCACCTTGGGACAATCTTCATTGTTTATTATTTGCCTCTAATCTTCATCTAAAGGTAAACCCGCTTTGACTTTGCCTTTACCAAAAAAGCGCCCAAATTGAAGTTCATAAACTTCGTCTTCGTCTTGTGTTTCTACTTCTAAATCAGAACGAGCATAACTCACACACAACAAAGCGTAACCTTGTCGGCGTAAATCTGGGGATAAACCAATAGCTTCTGGTTGGTAAATTTCTCCTGAGATTACCCTGACAGCGCAGGTTGTACAAGCCCCATTCCGGCAAGAAAAAGGCAGTTCTATGCCATGATTTTCCCCTGTATGCAGAATATAACGGTCTTCTGGAACTTGCAGGGTATGTGATACGCCTGTTTGGCGGTTGTGAACTTTGACTGTATGGGTCTGAACCATCTTGATTTTTGCTAGAGAATGTGAGATTGTAGATTTATTGTAAAAATCTTTGATCTAATCATTGCATTTTTTACAAGTTTGGTTTAGAATGAAAATTCATGACACCTGGAGAGGTGGCCGAGTGGTTTAAGGCGCAGACCTGGAAAGTCTGTTTGGGGGAAACTTCAACGAGGGTTCGAATCCCTCCTTCTCCGTTTTTTTTTCAAGATAATGACCAATGAATTTAAGTATATTATTTTTCATAAACCCTATGGTGTCCTGAGTCAATTTACCCAAGAATCGCCTAAACACATTACCCTGAAAGACTATATTGATGTGCCTGATGTTTATCCTGTGGGGCGTTTAGACTGGGACAGTGAAGGTTTATTGTTGTTAACTAATCATGGACAGTTACAGCATCGTCTTGCTAACCCCCGGTTTGGGCATAAACGCACCTACTGGGTGCAGGTAGAAAACATTCCTGATGCAGAAGCTATCCAAAAACTATGCACAGGAATAGAAATTCAAGATTACCGAACTCGCCCCGCCCAAGTTAAACTATTTTCAGAAGAACCTATAGTGAGTGAGCGCAACCCCCCGATTAGATTTAGGAAAAATATTCCTACAGCTTGGCTGGAAATGACTCTCACAGAAGGGAAAAACCGCCAGGTGCGACGCATGACTGCTGCGGTAGGATTTCCCACTTTAAGATTAATCAGGGTGAGTATTGCTCACTTACAATTAACTGGTTTACAACTAGGTGAATGGCGCAACCTTACACCCTCAGAAATCCAAGGTTTGAAAAAGTCACGAATTTAACTAATTAGACCTCTCTGAAAAAGAATGTAGAGCTTGTCCTAAGTTGACAATTTAATAGACAAACCTGTACACTCATAGACAAACCTATGAGTGACTTTATGTTTAAACCTCATGAATTTGCTAAAAAAATCGGAGTTTCAGTCAAGACCTTGCAAAGAT
>NZ_JACJPT010000180.1:0-6346 GCF_014696195.1 Sphaerospermopsis sp. FACHB-1094
AGAAATAGGAAATGGCAATGAATATGCTATCCAGGCTTTGGTTGATTTAATCCGCAATTCTGATGATGAAGATACCAAGAGAAGGGCGGCTGATAGCTTAGAAGAAATAGGAAATGGCAATGAATATGCTATCCAGGCTTTGGTTGATTTAATCCGCAATTCTGATGATAAATATACCAAGATAACGGCGGCTAAAAGCTTAGGAAAAATAGGAAATGGCAATGAAAATGCTATCCAGGCTTTGGTTGATTTAATCCGCAATTCTGATAATGAAGATACCAAGAGAAGGGCGGCTGGAAGCTTAGATAAAATTACAGAAATTGAACAAATGACAATGGTAATTACTAATTTGCAGAAATATTTACCAAAGGATGTTTATCAAAGGCCTTATGATAGTTTTGACTATGGAATTTATCAACTTTTCTGGAACTTTGCCCAAAATCTGAGTTATCCTAAATTTTATGCAGCTTGGCAACAAAAAATGGAAAATTAAACAAATGGGAGTTCAACGAAAATAATCTGACCCCTCTCCAAACCTCTCCCCCACTGGGGGAGAGGCTTTAATTTCTCTTTTTCTATTAATAAAAATTATTCTTTTTCCAATACTGTTGGGTTAAGAGTTTTTGTAGGTTGGGTTAAGCGATAGCGCAACCCAACAAAAGCTTATAAATGTTGGGTTTCGTTCCTCAACCCAACCTACGTGAGTTTACTTAGGACTTGCTCTTTTTCTATTAATAACAGTTATTCTTGTTCACTCTCCTTGTAGGAGAGGGTGAGAGAGAGGTTTTTCCCATACTTGGAAAATTCAAAATTAACTATGGTGTAATCACAGATTTAGCCATTTCTACCAAATCTTTCTGCTTACCTGCTTTTATGCCAATAGTGTACTGTACTCCCTTTTGTCGCCAGGTTAAGGTAGAATCAGAACAATTAGCACCACATTTAGCATCTACAAAATAAGCAGTTGTACCTTTAGCTAAAGATACCGCTTTACCAGTCAGTCTAGGGGTTTTACTATTAATAGCTTCCGCACTAATCATACCAAGACGGCACGCTGTACCTCCAGTACAATCAGGGCTAAATCCTAATAAAATATCATACTTATTTTTGTTAGCTGTTTCGATAATTGCGTAAAGTGGGTTTTCTCCTTCTAAACCAGGAATATAGTTAGGTAATAAAATTGTAATTTTCGTATTTTTCTTTAATTTGGGCAAAATTGACTTAAAAACTGGATGGGGTTGAGCAGTTTTACTATTAACCTGCTGTTTTGCTATTACCTGCGGCTGATTTTTTACCGATGCTTGAGCAACATCATGAAAATAGCTGCTACTAACTAGGATAAATAAAGCTAACAAAGCACTACTTTTTTTAAAATTGAAAATCATATTCACACACCTGGGTCATTAACAAGAATATTACAAATATAACACGCAGAAACCAGGTTTCTTAACATGATTACAAATATTCTGACTCCTGACTCCTGACTCCTGACTCCTGACATTCTTTAAAAATTTAAAATATCTAAGGATTCTTCAATTTCTAAATCTAAAATCATTGCTTGAGTATCTTTATGTTCTTCTATTTTTCCATTTTGCCAATACAAATCCGCTGCTTTCTGGAAATCCTCAATTGCTCCCTGTTTATCTCCTATAATTAATCTGGCATTTCCTCGATGATAATAAGCATCTGTATAATTAGGTTTAATTTTGATCACTTTACTAAAATCATTGATTGCTGCTTCATAGTTGCCTAAATCAAAATGAGCATTACCACGATCATAATAAATATCTTCATCATTAGCATTTATCTTAATTGCCTGATTATAATCTTCAATTGCTCCTTCATACTCCCCTAATTCATAACGAATATTACCTCGATGTTTATAATCAATAATATCATCATTATTGTCAAGAAAATCATCCTGTGATTCAATTTCTTTGATTATTTTTTTCTGTTCATAGAAAATCTGCGGATTTTGTGAATCTATATGATCATTATCTATAGCAGTGGGGAAATTTTCTAAATAAGATAATAAACCTCCACCGTATAATAATTGATGGATACCAAAGGAAATTTTACCAGTTTTTAATTTAATCATTGTTGTAGGTAAAAATCCTGCTAAAAATAAATGATATTCTGATTGTGCTTCATTAACTTCTTGTTTAATTAAAATACAAACAATAACTGTATTTTTTTCAACTTCTTCTGCACTTACCGACCATCTTACCTGCTCAATTGTACCATGACGAGATTTAACTTGTATACGAATTTCCGGATTTTTAGTTAGTGTAAAATCATGTCTTCCATCTCCTCCCATGCGTTTTTCATAATCAACTTCTGTAATTAAATCTGCTAAACGTTCTTTAACAACTTCTTCACCTAATTTACCTTTAAGATTACTAATAAAAACGTTACGAACTGGGGAAGTACGTTTATATTTTTCTGCCATTAACCAGCAAAAATTTCTTAATATTGTTAATCTTTCTCCTGAAATAATAGTTAATTCACTATGATTTCCTGGTGTTTCACAGTGCAGTAAACAACCAGAATTTAATCTTTTAATAAAATCAGATTGTAGCGATCGCAATAAAGTAATCCAATCCATTTATCATTGGTAATTGGTAATTGGTAATTGGTAATTGGTAATTGGTAATTGGTAATTGGTAATTGGTAATTGCGTTATTTATCTTTTTCCCAATCACCAGTCACCAGTCACCTACTTCCTAAAATGTTACCTGTTCACCAGGTTTAGCTGCAATAACTCGCGTAGCTAAATTGTTTTTTTCTAATAATCCCTGAAATTCTTCAACACTTCCCTTTGCTTGCAAAAAGTTGTTTAATACACCCTCAAATTGAACATCTCCACCAGCAGCAGTAGGAAGAATAATTCGCGGTTGTAACCATTTAGCAACTTCTAAAGCACTATTCATTCCTTTAATTATTGGTAGTCCCAAAGGTAAACTTAAATCAATAATTGGTGTAATTACCACATCTACTGGTGCAAACTGCTGGAGTTGGTTTGAATGATTTCCATGCGGTTCATAATACAATTTTCCACCACTTGCTAACTCTGTGATCAGATAACCATTTTCTAACAAAGTTGGTCCAATTTGAGAACCGGGAAAAGCTTTAATTTCTACTTGATTATTTAAAGTGAAAATCTCACCATGATCAAGAGTGGTTATATTTTTATAACCCAATTCTTTTACTACTTTAGTTGCATTGGGAGACGCGACAACTTGAATATTCTTGTCCAATTTTCTCAAAGTGGGGGGATGTGCATGATCCTCCAAACCTTGAGACAACAAAATCAAATCTATATTTTCTGGTATTTGTCGATCTTGCGTTCGAGAACCTTTAAATAACCAATCTAAATTATTAAAGGTTAATGAGTCCACCAACCAAGGATCTAAAAGTATCCGCTGTCCACCAATTTCCATTAACCAACTATTGCTGTCTAACCAAGTGAAATACATAACTTTGAAGGTAGTAAGAGTAGTGCTGATTTTTATTATTAATTATAATATTAATTATAATATTAATTATAATATTAATTATAATATTTGTTATAATATTTATTATAATATTTATGATAGTTTTACGAACTGATCACGCTGATTTTAAACACGAATACACAGCTTGTTAATTACGAATTATCAATTGTCAATTATCAATTGTCAATTGTCAATTATCCTTCGCTCCTAATATTTGTAATAGTTTTTCCACATTATCTATATCTCCTACTATACGCCGAATTGGATGAGGCCAAACCTTAACGAGTGTAGGAGTTGCCGAAACCTGATCAATTTCTGCTTGCTCTGGATGTGTTAAAACATCAATTACCTTGAGGGTGTAAGGATAACCAAGCGATCGCTCTAATAAATCGTGTAAATTTTCTAAAATGCGCTCAGTATTCATACTATGTCCAGCCACAAATAAACGCAATACATAACCTTGACCATTCAATTTTCCCTGTTGTGGATGTAAATGATTTTGCTGATATCGGGATGGTATATCTGCACGATCTAAACGCACAATTAAATCATGATCTTCCCAGAGTTGGGGAAAAGAAGAACGATAAGTAGCTAACACCATGCGATCGCACAAACCCTCTTGCCAAGGTGCTGTTTGCCACACTATATCCCCCGTCCCAAAAATTGCCCTTAGCACCGACTGATGACGCATCACCGCCGGATAAGCTTCCGCAAAAGTCTGTACTTGTTGTGTCCGTGGATTTAACCAATGATCAATAGTAGCTGTATAACAAGGTACTAAAAAATGCGGCGGCTCTGATAAATCCAGAATTTCCTGCAAAGCCCCACACAGATGTAAATGCCATCGACCTTGTTTACTAGGGTCAATACAGTAAATTAAATCTCCCCCTGGTGTAAAAAGAGCAATACCTTTAAACAACTGGGGTGGAGATAGTTTGTCTGTGGTTAGCTTGGTCATTATGCTTTTGGGGACTGGGGACTGGGGACTGGGGACTGGGGACTGGGGACTGGTGACTGGGGACTGGTGACTGGGTAATCAATTTTATGTTTCCCAATCAACTGTCAACTATCATCCGTTTCTGGATAGTTCGTTACTTGAATTTCTCCTCGGTTACGGAAACGGGGTATTTCACCTATCCCCAAGTGAACGTCAGAATATCCTTGATCAAAAGCTTCTTGCACAATTTGAGCTAGGGTCAGTCCCGCAGGTGGTTTAGAAGTTGCCGGAACTGTTGCCCTTGGTGCTGCCATTGGTGGTGGTGCATTGCCAGCTGGTGAACCTACTCTGGGATTCTGCAACATTTGTGTATTATTACGTTGTGTAATAGATGTTGCTACCGGTGGCGCTGGTGGTGCTGGTGGTTTGGGTGGTAGATTGCGAGATGGTAATTCTGTCATATATCTTCATCAATATAACCTGGTTTTACACAGGTTAACCTTCAGTATTAAAACATAAATATTTCTGTAATGCTACGCAATTTTTCTACCTTAAATTACAAATACTTAATCTTTCTACCCCCAGATGAGAAATTTGTCAGCTATGGAAGGCAGCAGGGAAGAGGATTTGCGGCAACTTTACCTTTAGTTACATAGGGTTTGCTGAATAAACCTAAAACCTTGATATATCAAAGGTTAGAGGCTGATAAACACAGAAATTAGTGCAAGGGTTTTGAAGGGTATACCGGAAAAAGTGTGCATTTTTTGGGATTTCAAGAGATGGCAAAGAAATTTTCAAATCTTCTCCTGACTCCTGACTCCTGACTCCTGACTCCTGACTCCTATGCCCTCACGGAAAGACTTTCTCAGCAACCCCTACATACTTCGGTTTTTTACGCCTTTCTACTTAGGACTTAGGCAAGATTGGACTAAAAACCTGATTCTTACGTAGGGGTAATTCATGATTACCCCTGCTTTCGTTTTGTTTTGCATCAGTCCTGCATAACTTTTTCAGCCCAGTCTCTTGAATTATGAGAAGCAATCCTAATTTTGATAAGAAATGTTAAGTAAAGCAGGTCATTAATTTCGGAGATCATGATTGGACTATTCTCTCCACAAGGTTATATTCCTCAAGATATATGCTCAAGCAAGACTGACTACACAAAGGGACATTTGAGGAGATATCCATAATTACAAAAAATAAACTGTAAAGTTTAGTAAAGAAATGCTCATCTTTTCCATAAGTTTCTATATACTGGATTTCACTGAATCAAAACAGTTAACTCGTCAACAGCGAGGCACAACTGAAATTCAAATTTAAACTTTGCTGTGTATTTGGGAGGAAAAGTCATGGTTTCGGCTCAAAGCTCTAATCAAGGGAAGACCTACTCCTTGTTAATGATTAAAAGCTTTTTAATCTGGACTTTCACATTGGCAGTATGTTTGTTGGTTGTCGGTTTTCCATTAGTTGTAGTAATGGCTACGGTCGGATGCCTGTTGTCGATAGTCCTACAATCTGTAATGCCTGTCAGTGCTGTGTTGCTGGTAGCAGGTGGTTTAATCATGTTCAATGTTTTGACAGTTTTGATCGTGGCTGGTGTACTAACTGCTAAAGGCATTCATCCCAAGGAAGTTAAATGGTTAAGCTGGCTACATGGTGAAGCAGAAAAAGTGCAAACCACGGTTTATGCTGCTTGTCCTTTAACTTGCGAACTCAAATAAATAACATTGCTAAATTCGACAAACAGTGCATCTGCCCGGTTAAGCCGGGTTTTTTCATGTTTGAGGGAACAGGTGATTGGTGACTGGGGACTGGTGACTGGGGACTGGTGACTGGGGACTGGGGACTGGGGACTGGGGACTGGGGACTGGTGACTGGGGATTGGTGATTGGTGACTGGGGACTGGTGACTGGGG
>NZ_JACJPT010000181.1:0-6268 GCF_014696195.1 Sphaerospermopsis sp. FACHB-1094
TTAATTAGGGGTTGCTGAGAAAGTCTTTCCGTGAGGGCATAGGAGTCAGGAGTCAGGAGTCAGGAGTCAGGAGGAGATTTGAAAATTTCTTTGCTATCTCTTGAAATCCCAAAAAATGCACACTTTTTCCGGTATACCCTTCAAAACCCTTGCACTAATTTCTGTGTTTATCAGCCTCTAACCTTTGATATATCAAGGTTTTAGGTTTATTCAGCAAACCCTAATTAATAGAATAATCTTTTTTGACGGGTTTTTGATATCCTCTGGTTTTGTCAGGGGATATTTTTTTATGACTTGCACATTTACTGTCAAGAAATATGTTATATTTTAGAATTTTCTCACTAACTGTTCAGGATTGCTATATTACAATTATATTATTAATTTCAACTACCTAACCATGACAACTATATCTATAGAATTACCAGAAAGTATTTTTCACACATTAGGAAAATCCCCTGATGAATTAGCCAGAGAAATGAAAATAGCTGCTGCTGTTAAATGGTATGAATTAGGATCAATATCTCAAGGTAAAGCGGCAGAGATAGCAGGTTTAAACAGAATAGAATTTATGGATGTTCTGATTCGTTATCAGGTTTCTCCCTTTCAATATACTGCGGTCGAATTAGCCGAGGAAATTGCATCACTAGATGAATAGATATGAATAAAATAGTTATTAACACATCACCGCTAATTGTACTATTTAAAAGTCAACTTACCTATTTACTACCACAGCTATTTACGGAAATTATTGTTCCTGCTGCTGTTTGGGGTGAAATTGTCAAAGCTGGTAAAATAGATATAGCATCTCAAGAATTACCTAATGCTAATTGGGCAAAACAAGTTACTATTTCTGAAATTTCTGCTTTAATTGTACCTTGGGGTATAGATTTAGGAGAATCTGAAGTTTTGACATTTGCTTTAGAAAACATTGGTTATCGCGCAGTTATTGATGATGCTGCTGCTAGAAAAGTGGCGAAAAGTTTAAATATTCCCTTTATGGGAACTTTGGGAGTATTAGTTTTAGCAAAGAAACAAGGGTTAATAACTTCTATTGATGAACCTATTCAAGCATTACAAAAAGCTGGTTTATGGTTATCTCATGATTTAATTCAATTTCTCAAGGAACAAGATAATAGATAAATTTTGGCATAGTTTAGGGGTTGATTAATAAAACTTTTTCGCGCAAAGTCGCAAAGTCGCAAAGACGCAAAGGGAGGGAAAGGAGGTTTTAATTTACTCAAATAAGGATAGTTGTCCTTCTCTTTTTAGCCTCCAACTGTCTTCTCCTATCCGTTCTCCAATATCTTCTAAAACTGTTAAAATTGTTTGATTTTCTGGTGTTGTGCCGTTTTTTAAAAGTGGTAACAGATGTAATACTATTTCATCAAAGCTGGGATTTTTTCTTTCTCGTTCCATTCTGCGTAAGTAACTAATTAAATAGTATTTTATTCTTAATCTTACATCTATATGTGATTTGAATTTTGCATCTTTTTTGAGGGTGAAAAGTTCGGTTTTTTCGTCATAGTCGAAGTTTCCTAATAAAATTGGTGTTAAGTCAGAATATTCTTTTTTTAATAGGTCTAAAAATCCTAGTTCTAAACCTTTAATAATTAGTTCGTCGTTAATTTGTTCTAGGGTTGCACCATCATTTTTAGCTATTATTCCTTCTATGGTTTGTATTACGATTTCTGCAATATCCATTCCTAAGTTAGCTTTCATGATGGCTTTAGGACTGCGAACTTTACGGAAATTAATGATTAGTTGTCCTGATAAAACTGTAAAAGGATTTTGTCTTTTTTTAAAACTTGTTTGTCCATTTTTTTGTGGTACTGCACCGATGTATTCAAACCCGCAACTTTCGGCGGTGTCAATAATTAAATGCCAAAATTCGGGATCTTTATGGGCAAATACAAATGATAACCAGCGATCAAATTTTAATACTCTATACATTTCTTTGATGCTTTCTGCTATCAGTTGGTTATATTCTTCTTTGGTTTTTTGATGTTCTCCTCCTTCTATTGCTTCTTGTTCATAGTCTGCTTCTGTTACTTCTAAATCTAACCAAGCATTCCACATTACAGATAAATCTAAATAAGGAATTTTCTTACCATAGGGAGGATCTGTATATATATAGTCTACACTTTCTTTAGGAATAAAACTCAAATTTGTGGCTGTTCCTTTTAAAATTTTCGCGTGAGAAATCGTTGTTTGATTAATAAAGTATTGCATTTCTTTTTTAGCAGCATCTACTTTTTTAAATCTCATTTCCAAATATGTTAAAATATCTATATCTACAGGTGACGGTGCAATTCTATAACGATAATATCTAAAAGCAGAAGAATCTCCTTGTCCTGCTGCTGGTTTATTTGGTGTTGTATGATAAGTTAAATTAGCTTTTGTCAGAAGTCCAGAAAACATTAACATTAATGAATCTCGAATATTTTTGTTTTTCTCTTTTTTGATAAGTGACTTTAATAACCCTAACTGTGCCAGTTGTTTATCACTAAATAACTGTTCTACTGTTTCCACATCCGAACCTTTAGGTAATCGTAAACCTTGAGGATAGGGATATTTTTTTAATGCTTTTTGAATTTCTATTTCTGTAGTTGGTTTTTGTTTTTGATATTCAGTTTTTACCCTTTCAAAAGCTGCTGAAAGTTCATCAAAATCTACAGGAGCAATTAAAGAATTAACTAGAAAAACCGCCATTGGGTTAATATCTGTACTAATAGCTTTTCTATTATTCATTAATGCTTCAATAGCTGTAACACCACTACCACCAAAAGGATCAAGAATTAAATCTCCAGGTTGACTAAAATTTTTAATATATTCAGATACCACATTCCAAGCTTGTTTAGTAAAATATCCATGAACTCCAAAATGTCTCTTAGCAGTTTGTTTTTTTACGGGTATTTCTGCTAATAAAGGACGAGTATTATAATCAAACTCACTTTTAGCTTTAACTGTTACCGTAGCAGGTTCATAACTAAAGTTTTTCCCAGATTGAAAACTGGAAGGTGAGAGAAATTGGGTTAACTTATCCCAATGAAAATCTATTTCATCAAGAGAGAAAAACAAAACGGGTATATTATTTCCAGTGGTTTTAAAAATAGCAAACTCTACACCATTACAAAGTGCAAAATAATTACTTCTAATTTCTGGATGGGTAGCATAACTATAAACCTGTTCCACATGATCACCATCTTGAATATTTTGATTTGGTGCTTTTGCATCCAGTACCCAAGCAAAATTATTTTCTACCTTTAAAACATAATCAGGAATAAGATTAATAGGACGTTTTTTACTACCAATCTTTAAAAACGGATGTTGTAAAGTTTTACTGCGAACTATATTAACTTGTGTATAACCTAAAGCTTGTAAAATCGGGAGAATAATTACTTCTCTAACACTATCTTCTTTAAAATCAGAGTTATATTTCAGAGATGAGAAATCCAAATTCCCGAAAATATTACTAATATTACTCATTTTCCTTGATTCTTGTAAATATTGAGCTTCAAACTAATATGATACTCGAAAATATCTGTGATGTTCGTATTTGTTATAATTGTTAGTAATATTACTGAATAATTAACACAGTTGTTAAAAATTTTAATCAAACATTACTTTCTCACTACTCCAATAATACATATATTTCTCTCTGCGTCCTCTGCGCCTCTGCGTGAGATAAAAAAATATATTCAGAAGTCGGGTATCTGGTAGGTTTTTCAGCCTTTTTCCCGATCAAGTGCAACAACAGATGAGTTTAGCTTTGTGATCTCCCAACCTAAAGGCTAAAGTGGATAGAAAGTAAAGCAGGTACAACGATGGAAGTTCAAGAAATCAAAAAATTCCCCAAACCTAGAAAAATAGACAGTCAACCCACCCCATCTCAACACATCAAGATATTAGACTGTAATCAACCCGTGAGCAGAGTTATATTTGAATGCTGGCACTGTAAACAAGGTATTTTGAGTGAAGTAGATGTCACCTCATCCCAATTTCTAGAAATTACCTGTCCTAGTTGTGGTAAAACAGGTTTAAGATTAATGGCTGATAAAGTCCTGTCAACTACTCCTATTCCTTCACCCTGGCAGTAAGGTGACAGGTGACAGGTGACAGGTGACAGTGAGAAGGCAAAAGTTAATTTTCTCTTTCTGACTCCTGCCTCCTGACTCCTGCTATATATTGTTAATTATCTTGTTAGTGGCGATCGCACTAAAAAATTCATAAACGAACCGCAGAGGCGCAGAGAACACAGAGAAAGAAGAAACTGTTAAACGGTTTGGCGCTGCTTCTTCAAAAAATGATAATAACTCAGTAATAACCCAAAATCTCTCTTAAACCCTCTTCCCTTTGTGTCCTTTGCGTACTTTGCGGTTCGTTATTCCGTGATCTGTGCCTAAGTCCTATAATTCAGAATAGCTTAAACCTAAAAATCATAGTTATTAATTATTTTGCAACCCGTAGACTTTACCACCCTCACCGCAACTTGCAGCGAACTCCGCGCTAACTGGCTACCTGCACGCACAGAACAGGTATATCAACGCGATCGCCATACCATAGCCATCGCCCTCCGCACCATGAAAAAGCGCGAGTGGCTAGATATATCATGGCATCCCCAAGCCACAAGAATTTGTATTGCTGAACCACCACCACGCACACCAGATACTTTCACTTTCAGTCAACAACTCATCCATCAGTTAGGTGGTTTAGCTTTAATAGCTATAGATTTTATCGCCCCTTGGGAACGAGTGGTAGACTTTAAATTTGCCCGTCGTCCAGGAGAAGCAGCACTTTATCACCTGTACGTCGAAGTTATGGGTAAATATAGTAATGCTATTCTCACCGACGCAAATAACGAAATTATCACCGCCGCCCATCAAGTTAGTCAACAACAGTCTAGAGTTCGTCCTATTCAAACTGGTGAACCTTACGAAACACCACCCAAACTAACAGGAACTATACCCAATTTAAACGAATCACAAACACGGTGGCAAGAACGAGTTAGTTTAGTTCCAGGTGCTATTAAAAAGCAACTCCTAAAAAGTTATAGCGGTTTAAGTGCAGCTTTATTAGATTCTATGTTATTCGCTGCCAATATATCACCAGAAACCAATACTGATATTTTAACTGCCGATGACTGGGAGAGGTTATTTACCAAATGGCAAGAATGGTTACAAACTTTAGAAACTTTAGAAAGTGGAAAATTTCAACCTGCTGTAACTGCAAAAGGTTACACTGTTTTAGGTTGGGGAGGAATAACACCAGCCAAAAATATCCAAGAATTACTCAACCAATATTATACAGATCAATTAAATCAACAATCATTTTCTCAGCTACGTCATCAGTTAACCCAGAAGTTGGGTAATATTTTGGGTAAGTTAAATATTAAAGCCCAAACCTTTAAAGACCGGTTACAACAGTCAGATCAAGCAGATGAATACAAACAACAAGCAGACCTATTAATGGCACATCTGCAAAACTGGCAACCAGGAATGACAGAAATTATTTTAGATGATTTTGAGACAGGAAAACCAGTGGCGATCGCCCTCCAACCAGATAAAAACGCCGTCCAAAATGCCCAAAAGCTATACAAACAACACCAAAAACTCAAACGCGCCCGTGCAGCAGTTGAACCACTATTATTAGACGTACAATCAGAAATAGACTATTTAGAACAAGTAGAAGCTGCTATTTCCCAAATAGAGAACTACCAAAATACAGAAGACTTACAAGCTTTAGAAGAAATACGCGATGAACTCATAGAACAAAAATATTTAGAAGACTTAGAATATCGTCGTCGCAGCAACACTGAAACCGCAAGTACAAACTTTCGTCGTTATCGCACCCCTAGCGGTTTTGAAGTCTTGATCGGTCGTAACAACAACCAAAATGATTATCTCACATTTCGGGTAGCAGGAGATTATGATTTATGGTTTCACGCCCAAGAAATACCCGGCAGTCATGTTTTACTACGTTTAGAACCCGGTGCTGTTGCCGAAGAAGCAGACTTAGAATACACAGCTAACCTAGCAGCTTACTTTAGTCGTGGCCGTGAAAGTGAACAAGTACCAGTAGTTTACACCCAACCCAACCGAGTGTATAAACCCAAAGGTGCAAAACCTGGACTTGTGGTTTATAAACACGAAACCATAATTTGGGGAAAACCACAATTGGTGACTGGTGACTGGTGACTGGTGACTGGTGACTGGTGACTGGTGACTGGTGACTGGTGACTGGTGACTGGTGACTGGTGACTGGTGACTGG
>NZ_JACJPT010000182.1:0-6240 GCF_014696195.1 Sphaerospermopsis sp. FACHB-1094
GTCACCAGTCCCCAGTCACCAGTCCCCAGTCACCAGTCCCCAGTCCCCAGTCCCCAGTCCCCAGTCACCAGTCCCCAGTCACCTATCTCTTCAAAGCACTCGTAAAATGCTAGGAATGCTATCTATTGCTTCCAGGGTTTGAATTTCAGCTAAAGCTTGTCTAAAGTCGCCCTCTTTCACATCGTGGGTGACAACGACAATTTCTGCTAATTCTTCCTGAAAACCGGTTTGGACGACTGACTCTAAACTCACGCCATATTTACCAAAGCAAGTTCCTAATTTACCGATGACTCCGGGATGGTCTTTGCTGAGGAAACGAGTGTAAAATCGGGTAACAAGTTCAGAAATTGGCGATATTTGACAGTAATGTTGATGTCTACAAGCTAATAAGGGATTTACTTTAGGGGTATTAGTTTTCAACGCCGCTACCAGATTTAAAATATCTGAGCAGACAGCACTAGCAGTAGCACCAGCACCAGCACCAGGTCCAAAAAACATCACTTGGCCAATGGGTTCTCCTTCCACAAGAATGGCATTATAAACACCATTGATACTAGCTAAAGGATGAGTTTGGGGTACTAAAGTAGGATGGACTCTCACTGATAGCTGAGAATTATCACCGATTTGGCCTTTGGCGATCGCCAATAATTTAATCACAAATCCCAATTTAGCAGCATAGGTAATATCGGTCTTACTGACTTGGCGAATACCTTCACAATAAACATCTTGCAGGTTGATGCGATCGCCAAAACCTAAAGATGCCAAAATAGCAATTTTATCAGCCGCATCTAAGCCATCAACGTCAGCGGTAGGGTCAGCTTCTGCATAACCTAAACGTTGAGCATCAGCCAAAACATCGTTGAAGTCGCCGCCTTCCGTTTGCATCCGGCTAAGGATGTAGTTAGTTGTACCGTTAACAATGCCAGTGATAGTATGAATCTTATTAACGCTTAAAGACTGTTTGAGGGGTTGAATCACAGGGATACCACCACCAACAGAAGCTTCTAGCATCACATATACCCCAGATGCGTTGGCAGCGGTAAATATTTCTGCCCCAAATCGGGAAATAGCAGCTTTGTTAGCTGTGACTACGTGCTTACCATTTTTAATAGCAGTGAGGATCAGCGATCGCGCTGGTTCTAATCCTCCCATGACTTCCACAATTATATCTATATCTGGATCATTGACAATTGCTTCTAGATCCGTAGTCACTACCCCCGATGCTAGTTCTACATCTCGGTGTTTATCAAGCGATCGCACTCCCACGCGATAAATTTCGATTTCCTGCAACAGTGGGTGACGACCTTCCAAGTCCTGCAACAATTGTACAGTCCCCGTTCCCACAGTACCTAATCCTAATATTCCTAGTTTAACACCCACAGATTTTGCGCCCAAACGATATACACAAAACAATTGTAGGCAGGGCATCGCCCCACCTACAAACTTAAAGCTGAGAATTTGGAATTAAATTACTATTGAGCATTGACCACATTAGTAGGTTTCCACGTGCCAGCGGCCTTCTTTTTTCATGCCTTTCTGATAATCACTCCAGTTCACACCTTCCTTAGCAGCAGCAGCGGACAAAGCGGCATCAATACCATCTTCCATACCACGTAAACCGCAGATGTAAGTATGGGTTTTTTCATTTTTAATCAACTGCCACAGTTCATCAGCGTTTTCTGCTACACGGTCTTGGATGTACATTCTGCCACCTTGAGCGTTTTGTTGTTCCCGACTGATAGCATAGGTCAAACGGAAGTTATCAGGATATTTAGCCTGCATCTCTTCCAATTCTTCATGATAGAGAATGTTTGCCGTCTTAGGTACACCAAACAGCAACCAAGCAAATCCATTGAATTGATATTCTGGGTTGGCTGCTCTTTCTGCATCTTTAAACATCCGCCACAGATATGCACGCATAGGAGCAATACCTGTCCCTGTAGCTAACATGATTACATTAGTATCAGTGTCTTCAGGTAATAGCATTTCCTTACCCACAGGACCAGTGATTTTTACTTCATCACCGGGTTTAATCTGAGTTAAATAGGTAGAGCAAACACCATAAACTGTTTCGCCACTTGCTGGATCTTTATATTCCAATTGACGAACACACAATGATACTGTCTTGTCGTCTACATCATCACCATGCCGAGTGGAAGCAATAGAATAAAGCCTCAGCTTTTCGGGCTTGCCTTTTTTGTCTATACCAGGGGGAATAATACCAATACTTTGACCTTCTACGTAGTTTAAGTTACTACCTGTCAAGTCAAACTTGATATGCTGAACAATACCAATTCCGCCTTCTTTTACTAACGGCTCATTAGAGATTACCTTACCGATAAAAGGAGCATTAGGACGATAAGTGTTCACAGGAACATCAGCGTGTTTGGCTTTCGCTTGAGTCATCGTGTTACCTTTTTTATCCTTAGATGGTTTAGCGAAACCTTTGGCTTCGCTACTGGTACTCACGGGTGCGTCTTTACCAATCTCCTCATTGTTAGCATTTACAGGTGTCACTGGCTCGCTGACTTCTCTGTTAGCACTGTCTACGGCTCCTTGACCATTAACTGGCTGTAGCACCGATATAGGCTGAATGCTAACAATTTTACCGCCTAGACGAGTGATCCTTCGCATTTCTTGATTCATGCGGTTGTAAGGTACTCTGATGAATACACTGCCACTTTTACGAATAGGGTAGTTCGTTTGATCAGATTCTTGATTCTGACGCAGACCCACCACTTCGTATACGAAGACGCGGCTACCTGATTCTATGTTGGCAGCACCCTCAACAGCACCTTGATTGTACATTCGTTCTACCACTCCAATATTTACTTAACCGTTTATCAAAAAAATTCCCATCATATTGTCAGCTTTAAGTTTACCGGATTTTCGTTGCATAAAAGCATAAAACTGACAATGTGAGAAAACAGCATCATGAAAATGATGCCCTGCTCAGTACACTCGGCAAAGACTATATTAGGTATGGTATCCAACACACCTGTTCATCTTCTAAGGTAGATGATAAGTCTTTGACAGAATGTTAATAGTAAATCAATTTAAACTTTTTTTTACTAATTACATACTTATTGCTTCTCCTAATAACATATAATAGTCATTATTTACGCTATAAAACGAAATAATTTATTTAAATTTATTATTTTTCTGATTATACATACCCTTTGGTAGTTTTCAACAGGCAAATATGTGAGAATTCAGGAGTCGGAAGCCAGGAGCTAGGAAAAAGATCAATATTGCCTGTTTGCTGTTGCCGATTGTCAACTAAAATATGGTTGAATAAGACTGTTACACCATTCAATTGTTTTTAACAGCAACGCCTGTTACAAAATACATCTTTCTGTTAAAATCTAGTATACCACTAGGATTAAATACTTACCAGTCCAGAACTCAGGATAGTAGAAATCAGTAGTTAACAGGACTATGTTGATCACTACCCTGATATGCTGTATTTATGCTGGATAAAAAGAACGCAGGGTTTTACCCTTAGAGTAAAACCTCTAGCTTCAAAAATCTGTTGTGTGAAAAAAATATTGATTTGGTCATCTTTTTAGTATTTAGAGGAGATTTATGACAAGTAAGCCGGAACGCGTGGTATTGATTGGAGTAGCTGGAGACTCTGGGTGCGGTAAGTCTACGTTTTTGCGTCGGTTGATCGACTTATTTGGTGAAGAATTAATGACAGTTATCTGCTTGGATGACTATCATTGCCTTGATCGTAAACAACGCAAAGAAACTGGTATCACTGCACTCGATCCCAGGGCAAACAATTTTGACCTCATGTATGAGCAAATCAAAGCTCTAAAAGAAGGTAATGCCGTTGATAAGCCGATTTATAACCACGAAACCGGCATGATTGATCCTCCAGAACGGATTAAGCCCAACCACATTATAGTAGTTGAGGGGCTGCATCCTCTATATGATGAGCGGGTGAGAGCCTTACTAGACTTCAGTGTTTACTTTGACATCAGTGATGAAGTCAAAATTGCCTGGAAGATTCAACGAGATATGGCGGAACGTGGACACCGCTATGAAGATGTATTAGCCCAAATCAATTCTCGTAAACCTGACTTTGAAAAGTTCATTGAACCACAAAGAGAATTTGCGGATGTGGTTTTACAGGTATTACCCACAAACTTGATCAAAAATGATACCGAGCGCAAAGTATTGCGGGTACGGATGTTACAAAAAGAAGGTAAGGAAGGGTTTGATCCAGCATACTTGTTTGATGAAGGTTCAACCATTCAGTGGACTCCTTGTGGACGCAAACTGACCTGTTCTTACCCTGGTATGCAGCTTTACTACGGTTCTGATGTGTACTACGGTCGTTATGTATCTGTTTTAGAAGTAGATGGTCAGTTTGACAACCTGGACGAAGTAATTTACATCGAAAACCATCTGAGCAACACATCTACCAAATACACAGGTGAGATGACTCACTTATTACTGCAACACCGTGAATATCCAGGTTCTAATAATGGAACTGGTTTGTTCCAAGTGTTGACAGGTTTAAAAATGCGTGCTGTTTATGAACAATTGACAGCTAAGGAAGCAAAGTTAGCGGCTCAAGTCTAGAACCAGCAATGTTGTTAAACACAAAAAGGGGTTGCATCTGTGGGTGTACCCCTTTTTTGTTGTGGAGAAAGTAAATTTTTTCCCTGTTCCCTGTTCCCTGTTCCCTGTTCTCTGTGTCAATATGGTTATGATTTGAGAAATGAGTAGCTGAAACTAAAATAACCAAATTTAGTCAGTGAATAAAATTATTCCAGTTATTCCAGGAGGATTTTCCTTTGTCTCGACGCTATTTATTTACCTCCGAGTCTGTAACTGAAGGTCATCCAGATAAAATCTGTGATCAAATCTCTGATACTATTCTGGATGCTTTGTTGACACAGGACCCTAGTAGCCGGGTGGCGGCTGAAGTAGTTGTTAATACTGGATTAGTATTAATTACTGGAGAAATTACCACCAAAGCCAATGTAAATTTTGTCAATCTGGCTCGTAAAAAAATCGCGGAAATTGGTTATACTGACGCAGTTAACGGCTTTTCTGCCAATAGTGCCAGTGTACTCGTAGCTTTGGATGAGCAGTCACCGGATATTGCCCAAGGTGTAAATACTGCCCACGAAACCCGTAGTGCTGATAGTGAAGAACTATTTGATAAAATTGGTGCTGGTGATCAAGGTATCATGTTCGGTTTTGCTTGTAACGAAACACCAGAATTGATGCCTTTACCCATTAGTTTAGCTCATCGCATTGCCCGAAGATTGGCAGCAGTGCGGAAAACTGGAGATTTGCCATACTTGCGACCTGATGGTAAAACCCAAGTTACCGTAGTTTATGAAGATGGTAAACCTGTAGGTATTGATACAATCTTAATTTCCACCCAGCATACACCTAATATTGGGGATATTACGGATGATGCGGCGGTGCAAGCTAAGATTAAAGAAGACCTGTGGACTGCGGTAGTCATGCCTGTGTTTGGCGATATTGCAGTTAAACCAACTGAGGATACACGGTTTTTAGTCAATCCCACTGGTAAATTTGTGATTGGTGGACCTCAAGGAGATTCTGGACTGACAGGACGGAAAATCATTGTTGATACCTACGGTGGTTATTCCCGACATGGTGGTGGTGCTTTCTCTGGTAAAGACCCCACAAAGGTAGACCGTTCTGCGGCTTATGCGGCTCGTTATGCGGCGAAAAATATTGTGGCTGCGGGTTTAGCTGAAAAATGCGAAGTCCAGTTAAGTTATGCTATTGGTGTAGCCAGACCTGTAAGTATTTTTGTGGATACCTTTGGCACTGGTAAGGTTGATGATGAAATCTTACTGCAATTAGTCAAAGATAACTTTGAACTGCGTCCAGCAGGAATTATCCACACTTTCAATTTACGCAACTTACCTAGTGAAAGAGGCGGACGTTTTTATCAGGACGTTGCAGCTTATGGTCACTTGGGACGTTCTGATTTAGATTTACCTTGGGAACGGACTGATAAGGTAGAGGTTTTGAAGCAGGCGGCGAATAAGTATCTTTCTGAAGCGATCGCACCTGCATTAACTTAGAACGATCAAACCCAGATACCCACTTTCTTTAAGAAAGCGGGTATCTTATTTGCATCTATTACTTAGGGGTTGCTGAGAAAGTCTTTCCGTGAGGGCATAGGAGTCAGGAGTCAGGAGTCAGGAGTCAGGAGGAGATTTGAAAATTTCTTTGCCATCTCTT
>NZ_JACJPT010000183.1:0-6195 GCF_014696195.1 Sphaerospermopsis sp. FACHB-1094
TCAAACATGGGCTGTGTGTGGCTTTCGAGTTATCGTTGTGGAAGACTATAACTCTACTACATCAGCCCTCTTTTTATACTCTTTTTTTGGCTAAGGTATTGATTTGGATAAGGTTTTTGACTATTTTTTGCACTGTTTTAGAAAAGTTAATGTAAATGCAATTTATTTGTTAGCTTTATAGTATGCCACAATTCCCAGCATCGAACTTGCGGATATACAACCTGTAAATCATCAAAACTTACGGATACTGGCATTGGGGTTAAACGAAGAAGCTAATGTTGATAGTAGGATATGGGACTCACTAGCTAATGTGGAAAACGAAATCAATCAAGTGATTGCCAAGATACCAGGTAAGAAATTACTCAATGATGATTTTACAAGCGATCGCCTGAAAGCAGAACTCGATAAACAAGCATACTCGATTATTCATATCGCTACACATGGCGAATTTGGGTTTGAACCAGAAGATACTTTTATTATTACAGGTAAAAATGCAGCCACAGGTAAACACGAAAAGCTGTCTTTTAACGAACTAGAAAAACAGATTCGTAGCGTTACCCGCAACAGTAAATTATTAGAACTGTTAGCCTTAACTGCTTGCAAAACAGCCACAGGAGATGAGCGTTCCACACTGGGATTAGGGGGTGTTGCCATCCAAGCAGGGGCAAAAAGTGCCTTAGCTTCCCTGTGGGCAGTTCAAGATAATTCGACAGCCGAAATTGTTGTTAGTTTCTATAGTCAATTGTTAAATAATCCTCGTATCAGTAAAGGAGAGGCTTTGCAATCTGCTCAAAAAGAATTAATTGCCGGGAAGATGGTAGACGGAAGACAATTAACTCACCCAGCCTATTGGTCGCCTTTAGTTTTAATTGGCAATTGGTTATAGATTTCTCAAATTGTTGAGTATATGATATAGGGAGAAATTTCACCTATTTTCAGAGGCTGTTTAATATGCAGGTTCTTGTTTGGGAGGTGTGTGTTCTTCGCCTGTGGGGTTATCCAAAACAGAACCTCGAAAAAATAGACCAGCACAGACAACAACACTCATAGTAATCACAGCTACTACAACAGTAATTATTCTTAAAGGTAAGGTCTTTTGCTTAGGTGTAATCTGTTGTGAAAGATGTAGGGTTTTATTTTGCTGAGTTGTAACCTGTTGTGGAAGATGCTGAGTTGTCTGGTTGAGAGAAGAAAGTGCTTGCAGTGCTTCAACCGCAGAGGAATAGCGTTCTGAAACCTGGTAGCGCACCATTTTATTCAGAATAGCAGCAAAATCTGGACTGATATTAACAAAGCTTTGCCAGAAAATTTCTCCTGTATCGGGGTCTTCGGGGAATTGATGGGGAAAAATACCAGTCAGTGCTTGAAGAGCAATCATACCCACCGCATAAACATCGCTGGCAAGACGGGGTCTACCAGAAGCCTGTTCGTTGGGCATATAGCCAGGAGTCCCAATAGAGACGGTAGGAATTGTTTGTCCGTGAGCGTTAATTTGTAAAGTTGTGATTTGTTTGACAGCCCCAAAATCAATTAAAATCAGTTTGCCATCAGAAGCTCGACGAATGATATTCTCTGGCTTGATGTCACGGTGGATAGTCGGGGGTTGGTGTTGATGGATGTGAGAGATGAGGGAGAGAATCTCGATGAGAAGTGTGATCACATCGGCTTCTTGCCAAGGTCTACCGGGCAGTAGTTCATGGCTGAGGTCTTGACCCTCAATCAAGTCTTGTACTAGGAAGAATTGACCACCTAGCTCGAAATAAGCATGAAGCTTCGGTATGCGATCGTGATTATTCCCCAAATCCAACAACACCTTAGCTTCTTGTTCAAACAGGCGGATAACCTCTGAGTTGACAACTTGGGGTTTGAGCCGTTTGACGACACATTTAGGTTTGGGTGTGCTGGGAATATCATTATCCTCAGCAATGTAGGTTTCGCCGAAGCCACCACTACCGATTTGCTTAATTATGCTGTATCGGCCTTTGAGAACAGTTCCAATCATCAGCACTCATCCTTCTGGGTATTGCCGATGAAAATCATATTACTCCCACGCAAATCAAGCACTGCATTAGTTACTAAATAATTTGCTCTTTGCATTCCCTAGAAATTCTAATTTACCGCTAAAATTACAAACACTACGTGTAGACACCATCATCCCAATACTAAAAGAACCATCTTGGTTAATTTTAACTGGCTCTTTAGAATCGTTATAGGCAACTAAATTCCAATAACCACCATCTGTACTGGCAGATTGCACAACAAGGTTATTGTCAAGCTCTAATAAATGTTCTGCTCCTAACTCTATAATACGTAGGTTAAAGCCCTGAGCGGTTGATTCCAAGGTTGCTTTTTTCATAGGTCTCCCGCTACTGAGAGAATCAGCAATTATCCCGGAACATAACACCTGTCCGACTATTTGCGTTTTTTGGGAGGGAGCTAAAGTTGCTGGTGGCTGTTGTGCAAGACCAATGAGTGAAAATCCAGCCCATGAAACTGGGTCAGGATGTTCTTTCATGGTGACAATCATTGCTTGTCGCAAAGCCCTTGCCTTATCAGGATTAGTCTTGAGATTTTCGTAAAACTGAATCATCAAATCTTTTGTAGGAGCATCAGGAACTGACCACAGAGAAGCGACGACGCTAGGAATTCCTGCAATTAAAAAAGGACGAGCTAATCCCAGGACTCCCTCAGAAGTAATTTCTCCAGCACCAGTATTACAAGCACTAAGCACTGCTAACTCACCAGCTAAGGGAACTTGATAAAGTTCTCCGGTTGTCAATAGCCCATCATTGTCTCTAGAAGGAGTCAAAGTTAATACAGAAGTAGGATTAAAGCTATTCTTAGTGATAACATCGAGGTAACCATGAGTAGCAAGATGAATATACTTAGCCTCGCTAAGTTGCTTTAATACAGTTGATTCAGTAGCTTGTTCCCCAATCAGGGGTGAAGTATTGAAGAAATTAGCAATTGCTTGTGCTTCCGTTACCGTAGCTGGTAAAGATTCTGGGGTTATGGATTCAGATAATAAACCATTCAAGGTTACTTTTGGCATTACAGGATTGCCTACTACCAAATTCCCAGATGGTAAGAAAGGATTTTTCTCGGCTCTAACTTTTAAAAGATTCAATGCTTCAATTGAAGGCGCAATGTGAATTGTATTCTTTTCTATTAAATACTTACCATCTTTTGCCCTGAGAGCAGCAAAAGGAATTGTATACAACTCTCTATATGGGAAAAAGATAACGTGTGCCTCTGGGTTGTCTGGAAGGTATTGTTCGATAGGCTGAATCAGAGTTTGGTATAACTGCTCCAGACAAGCTTTTTGAGAGGTGCAACTACTATTGTTAATAGGACTATCAGATTTAATTAAAGATGTATAAGTACCACGTACTAACTCTAAAACAGTAGAGCTATTATTTTGTTTCTGAGCTTCTAAACTAGCCTGCCGACAACCAACTAAAGCCAACGGCAGCAAAACAGTAACAACACTTACGGTAATATATTTTCGTTTCAGTTGCTTTTGTGATTTGAAAAGGGCAAAACATAAACCACTAAGAATAATAGTAGTAATTATCCCCAACCAAAACTGATTATTTGGAGGTTGATTGTCAAATGCTTGTGAAGTTAAATGAAGTGATGTAGAAGCAACATCAACGTTATTAAAGTGTATTTCTCCATTGGGTTTAACTACCCAAAAGAAAAGTTCTTCTCTGACTTGTTTAGACTTATTTAATATGGCAACAGGAGGTTCAAACTTTGAATATATGACAAAAGTAGAATTTTGAGCTTTTGCCTCTGCTTGAATTTGAGCAAAGCTAAATGGCTGGAATTTTTTTTGCGTTTCCTCACGAGAAAACCTTGATACCTGCTCTTTGAATACAAAAGAACGCGCTCTTTCTGCAAATTCTAAAGATTGTGAATACTTACGTTGCTCAATGTATAGTTTTTGGAGTGTCGAATAAACTGAACTATTACGATCTTGAACAGCAACTTTTTCAGCATCATTTTTATTTATATCTAAGCCAGCACCGCTGTCTAGCTGTTTTAAGGCAGCTAGTAATTCTTTTTCCGATTCTGCAAAATTACCTTTACGCAATAAAGCATATCCTAGCTTAGTTAGTAGTCTTACAAATGTCTCGCTATCTTCACCAATCGTATATTCCGTGCTGTATACGCTATCTTTACCAAAACCAAAGTCTCGCTCTTCTAATCCTTCATTTTTGTTGCTTTGGTAAGCTTCAATTGCTTTATCAAAAAGTCCCATTTCCATGTAGGTATCGCCCAAAAGCTCTAAAAGAGCTAACCTAACTTCTACAGCAGCAGGTATTTCTGAAGATTGTCTTATAGGCTCTACAATTTTAGTTAATTCATTTATTTGAATACTCTGTAATTGCTCCTGCAAAAAATTGATAGCTTCATTATATTTACCTTGTTCTCTGTATATACTATTGATTACCAAACTAGCTCCAATTAAATAATCATTAGCTAAAATATAACTGAACTTCATACTCGGAGGATCAAAATCGCTCTTTAGTGTAAAAGAATATTTAATACTATCAGAACAATATTTTAACGTACCGCTTTTATCTATAAACTTAATATCGTACACAAACGAACATCTTATGGAGACCGCAAAACTTAAATTTTTGTTATTTTTTGAATAGCTGGAAAGGTTTTGATCAAATTCTTTAAAGTATTGTTCGCAGTAACTAATTGTTTTATTCTGTTCACCAGCATCTGAAGCTAATTTACACAAAGTTGCATAAACTAACTCTTTACAAGATATCGCGGCTTTATTTTCTACATTTTTAGAGGCTGGAATACATTTGCTGTCTGGGCTGTATGGGCTGTAGTCAAAGACAGGGGTATTTTGGTATTTTTCAGTAATAACTAATGATTCTCCCTGTGAAAATTCCAGATTTGTCAGCATTTCTAGAGTTTTTTCTCCTTCTAGCAGATTCTTTTTAGCAGTATCTAGGCTGGCAGTAGAATTGTAGTTATTTGACCCAACAGTAGGTATTAAGTCAAGAGTGCTAGGAAGATAAGTTAAAAGTTTTTGTATTCTGTTAATAGTATCGGTATACTCTGGAGAATCTACGGAAATGACTTGCTTGGGTGTTGCTTGAGATGATGTGTTATCTGTATTTTGCTGTTGAGCTAAAGCTACATAACTCGTAGTTACAATAAAAGCAGTGGTTGTGATAACGCTAATAGTTTTCTGAATCAATTTAAACATGGATGTTCTCAACAAGAAATAATAGTTTTTGGGGCAAACAGGGATGATTTTTTAGTTAAACATTCATGAACACAGTTATCAAAATGCTGGTTTTGGAGTTGCTTTTTGTTTTGATAATGATTCTTGCAATTCCTTCTCTAAATCGTAATAGACTCGCTTTCCTTCCTGAAAAGAAGTAGGGGCTTTTTCTCCTCTCAGTAAAGGTTTATTATTGAGTGGTTCTTCGCGAAATGCTACCATATTTTTTAACACTTCATTGGGATCGTCTTTTGTCTCAAGAGTAAATAGAAGATCATCCTCTTCACACCTTGCTCCTTGCTCTTTAACACTACACACAACCCGAACTTCACGATCAGAAATCCAGGAAGCAATGTCAGCCGTCATATACTTCAATTTATTGCGTTCATAAATAGTTTGAAAACGTTTAGACACTTCTGTGCATCTCTTTTGAGGAGACCATTCCTTACCAAAATAATTATTACTTGGATTCCAATAGATAACGGTTAAAGGTTTACCTTGTTTAGAGTTGTCCACAATTGTTGCAGGTAGAGAGCTACCATTTTCGTATATACTCGTACCACAGAAAAACTTCACCTGAGCTTCATTTTGATCTGAAGCATCAGCTTTTTGCTCTTGGTTCTGCTTTGTGCAAGCAGTTGTAAGGGCAACTATAAAACTAAGAAAAAATGGCAATAGACGTTGAGTATTTTTCGGTTGTAGTTGAGGATTCATAAATTTAGTAATCATCTAACTTGTGCCTGAAGGATAATAAAAACCAAAAACCTAATAACTTGTACGCTGTTTTGTAAAAAGCATAACTGAATCTCCGCCACTAGCTATAAAAGTATTAGCATTGACCAATACCTTAGCCAAAAAAAGAGTATAAAAAGAGGGCTGATGTAGTAGAGTTATAGTCTTCCACAACGATAACTCGAAAGCCACACACAGCCCATGTTTGA
>NZ_JACJPT010000184.1:0-6157 GCF_014696195.1 Sphaerospermopsis sp. FACHB-1094
TAGGGAATTGGTAGTATCCCCGGTGCGGGTGAAAGTATAGAATAGGTTTTGTGTTCCATCTTCTGTAACTGTGGTGGGTGAGGTCAGGGATAGACTTACGGTGGGGTTGTTATACTCTACATCTAGTTTTTGACCATTTACCTCTAGCCAACCTCCATCATCTTCGGTCTTTAATTGTGCTAATACACCGGGAGATAACACCTCACCCTGTACTAGTGCCGCAAAAATCGCCCCCTCATCTCCCACGCTATCAGTCTGATTGATTTGAGCATCCACATAATGCCCAATTTCTTCTAAAATCACATTAACTATCGCGGCTGGTGAGGCTGTATTTAAAAAAGATTCTGATAGATAAATCTTGTTATTGCTGCTGGCATAGGCACCATTCGCCGTCCCCAAAACTTCCCCACTCACTACCTCAATTGAGGGAAGTTCGCTGAAATCTCGACTTTGCCACTGCTGTCGTAATTCCGTCGCTTTGATAGGATCATAATTTGTGCCAAAAGCAGTTTGCCAATTCGCCCAAAACCCATCAGATTGAGCAAAACCTAACAAAACATCGTAAACAGCAGAAGGAATGAGCAACAAATTTTTCATAGTAATCTCCTTAATTACTGAGTTGTTACACACCTAAATCCAATAATCCTGATGTTGTTTTTATGGTGCGGGCATTTTGCCCGCAAAAGTTATACAAACTAAATGCACAAAATCTTAAAACCTAAAAGAAAAACTTATAGACGTTAGGTTGGAGTGAAGAAAAACCCAATATCACCCAACTTACAGGCGATCGCTATTAAATGAGAATTAGCTGAATCATTTCTTTCTTATCCTTCATAGAAGGTATTTACTGAAGCAGTAATACCCAAATAATACTCTACATTATAATTATTGTGCAACTTTTAGCAAAGCAACTGTTAAAAACGGATTTGCTATTGCTGGATATTCCACTGGTGCAATATCATTTACTGCACCTTGACGACACAAAGCACCACTATACTATACTACCAACGGGTATATGAGGGTGAATTGAACTGCAAGTACCTGTACGAATTATTTTTTCAATTCCTACTTGCACCAGTTCATTAACTACAATAGACCTCTCCAAAATAGAATGTATTAATTTGTCATAAGTTGTAGGGGCGAAGCTTATGGGCGATAATTTAACGGAAAAATCAGACATCTAGATATCCCATAAGCTTCGACCCGCCCCCATAAATAAGTTCCATAATTTCTTTTCTGGAGATGTCTAATAGACTTTTCCAACAACCTCTTAAGGTTTGCAGAGAAAGTCTTTTTGTGGAAATGGGGAATAGGTAATAATGGGGAAACATAAAATTAATTACCCAATCACCAATCACCAATTATGCAAGTAATACCAGCAATTGATTTATTAGAAGGTCGTTGTGTACGCCTATATAAAGGCAACTATGCACAATCGCAAGTATACAGCGAAAACCCCGCCGAAACTGCGAAAATGTGGGTAGACCAAGGTGCAACCAGATTACACTTAGTTGACTTAGATGGGGCAAAAGCTGGTAAAATCGTTAACCTAGCAGCCATTGAAGCCATCTGTAATGTAGTCTCAGTACCCATTGAAGTTGGTGGAGGTTTACGCGATCGCTCTAGTGTTGTACAATTATTTAATCTCGGTGTGCAATGGGGTATCCTGGGAACTGTGGCAGTCGAACAACCCCAGCTAGTCCAAGAACTTTGTCAAGAATTTCCCCAACAGATTATAGTTGGCATAGATGCCCGTAATGGTTTAGTTGCTACACGCGGTTGGTTAGAAACCTCGGAAGTTTTAGCTACCCAACTCGCTACCCAAATGCAAGAATTAGGTGCAGCAGCTATCATCTACACCGACATCAACCGTGATGGTACATTACAAGGACCGAATTTAGACGCATTACGAGAACTCGCAGCAGCAATTTCTATACCCGTCATCGCTTCTGGTGGTGTTAGTTCTGTTACCGATTTGTTAAGTTTATTATCTTTAGAACCCCAAGGAGTCACAGGTGTAATTGTGGGTAAAGCTTTGTATACTGGGGATATCTTGTTAAATGAAGCTTTAAAAGCCATTGGTCCTGGACGTATTCAAGATATTCCACCCAATTTGGACTTTTCTAGCTTTGCTTAAATAGGTGACATCAGTAATATCTCTGATAGATTTCGGGAATAATAGATATTGCTGATGTAGATAAAATCGGCACTAAATAAATATTACAGATAAATCTCATGTCTAACCAAAACAGTAATTCCAATCAAAATAACCAAAAAGCGCAAACAAATAATAAAGCCAAAAGTAAAAGACCACAACCACCAAAAGGACTAGGAAAACCAAAGACAGAATAGATTAATTGATAATTGATAATTGATAATTATCAATTATTTATTATTGATGGTTCTGCATTACATATTATGCTAAATTGCGTTTATCAAAACGATGAACCCCTTGCCACGCAATAAATACTGGCATTATTTATGGCTTGCTGATAGCGTAGCGTGGCGTTAGCCATATAAATCTGAAAACTTTACAGGTAAAGGGTTTTAGCTATTTTGACTTGTACTGAGCGACTTGTACTGAGCGACTTGTACTGAGCGACTTGTACTGAGCGCAGTCGAAGTAAGTCGAAGTAAGTCGAAGTAAGCCGAAGTGCTTTCAAAAAGTGCAAGCTTGTATGAGGTGGCAACTGAAAAACCTTGCATTTAATTCCTACTTAAAGAAAAAATCGTTCCTATCCAACTTATGACTTACGCAAGATGTGACTGAAAACCTTATTCTTGCGTAGGGGTAATTCATGAATTACCCCTACTTTCGTTCCCTTTTGCGTAAGTCCTGCAACTCTTGAAACTGTCACCTGTCACTGGTCTTTCACAGATAACTTTTTCAGCAAACCCAATACCCCGAATTCTAGTCGAGGGAATGTCAATTAACCAGAATAAATCACCAAAGTGGTTGAAAATACTTGTTCATTGCGAGGAAATGTGATTTATGATATATTTGAGTTGTGATATTCAATACAATCAGCCCAAAATAGCTACTCTGCAATCAATGTAGATGATGAGTAGTTAAGCAATTATCAAGACGAGTACAGTCTCAAAACCTTGTGCTATCAATGTATACCACTGAATTAACTAAATATTCTGCTAAAGCGGAACTTGGACAAACTAGCCGCATTCTAGTAGTAGAAGATGAAGAACTCATCCGAGAAATGCTAGTTATGGCTTTGGAAGAAGAAGGTTATGAAGTCATCACTGCTAATGATGGCCGATCTGCTGTAGAGTATCTCAGAAATTGCGGATTCAATTCAGAAGAATCTGCTTTTGATTTGGTAATTTTAGACTTGATGCTACCGCAAATTAATGGATTAGATATTTGCAGGTTATTGCGTCATCAAGGTAACTCAGTACCTATTTTGATTCTCAGTGCTAAGGGTAGTGAAACTGACCGAGTTCTGGGTTTAGAAGTAGGAGCAGATGACTATTTAACCAAGCCATTTAGTATGCGGGAACTGGTGGCTAGATGTCGCGCCCTGCTCCGTCGGCAACGTTTAAGTAATTTACCATCAATACCCGTACTCAAGTATAAAGATATTAGTTTAAATCCTCAAGAATGCCGGGTGTTGGTGCGGGGAAAAGAGGTAAATTTATCACCAAAAGAATTCCGCTTGCTGGAACTATTTATGAGTTATGCTCGTCGAGTATGGTCACGGGAGCAATTGTTAGATCAGGTATGGGGACCTGATTTTCTAGGTGATAGCAAAACAGTAGATGTGCATATCCGCTGGTTACGGGAAAAGTTAGAGCAAGATCCCAGCCATCCAGAGTATATTGTGACTGTGAGAGGTTTTGGCTATCGTTTTGGCTAATTGGTGCATATAGTTGTTAGTTTTGAGTAATTAAATAGCAACTAACGACTCAAATGTTCTTATTGGGATTTCTTCTGGGTTTGGCAGTCGGCCTTGGTTTTTGGCTTTGGCAACAGTTTCAACTCAATAGTTATTTGGAGCGAGTGATCCAGCCTTTAAACTCCCATTCTTATAAAATAGCATTGCCTGTACTCCCCCGCTTGCGGCAGGAAATGTCAATGGTGAAGCAACAGCAACAAGATTTGCAGTTGTCATTGCAAACCTACAAAGAACTGCTTGATTCTGCACCTTTAGGATATTTGCAAGTAGATGAGGAAAATCAACTATTATGGTGTAATCAGCAAGCACGGGAAATATTGCATCTGCAAAGGTGGCAACCTGGACAGGTGCGCTTATTGTTAGAGTTGGTAAGGTCTTATGAACTTGATCAATTAATTGAGCAAACCCGTGATTGGCAAAAACCGCAGGTGCGAGAATGGATTTTTCACCCTTCCCGTGATCATGCTAAAGCTATGTTAGAGTTAAAGCCTTTGGCTTTGGAGGCTACCAGTTTACCTTTACCAGCAGGACAGGTAGGTGTATTCTTAGAAAATCGCCAACCATTGCTAGATATGAATCAGCAGCGCGATCGCTCTTTTTCTGATCTCGCTCATGAACTGAGAACACCCCTCACTTCTATTCGTCTGGTAGCAGAAACCCTGCAAAGCCGTTTAGATCCGCCCTTGAATCGTTGGGTGAAGCGTTTGATGCAGGAAGTTGACCGGTTGATTAATTTGGTGCAAAGTTGGTTAGAACTAACACAAATGGAAACTAACTCCACCATGTTGTTACATCTGGAAACGGTGGAAGTGCGATCGCTGATTTTCTCAGTGTGGGAAAATTTAGAGCCATTAGCGCAATATCACAATCTTAATCTTTCTTATTCCGGTTTAGAAAGCATCAGCATCCAAGCTGATAAATCCCGCATTCACCAAGTATTTGTCAATTTATTAGATAACTGTATTAAATACACCCTCCCTCACACTAATATTCACATTGAAGTTAACGTGATTTCTGTGAGTGAATTTATGATGAACGATCATCAATCTCAACTATTGGAAATTAATATCATTGATTCTGGTCTTGGTTTTGCGCCTATAGATTTACCCCACGTCTTTGATCGATTTTACCGAGGAGACAAAGCCAGACACCATGAGCCTGAAAGTAGTGAAACCGCAATTACTGGTAGTGGTTTAGGTTTGTCCATCGTCCGCCAGATTATCATAGCCCACGGTGGCACAATCAAGGCCATGAACCATCCCGAAACCGGTGGTGCTTGGATACAAATTCACCTGCCTCAAGTCATGGCAAACCCACTAAGTGAAGACTATAGTTAAGAATATATAAAATTTTGAGATTAAAGATGTGAAAGCTGTTTTTTATAATCCCAACTTTGAACGACCTGAACCTGAACGCAGCATTAGGCGTTTAGAGCGCGATATATTGCGTATGGGAGCTTTGGTAGAACAATCATTTCGCCTGAGCCATCAAGCTTTATTTAATCGCGATTTAACCGCAGCCGAGAAACTTCCCCGATTAGATAAAAAAATTGACCACTTTTATAGACAAATAGAATCAGATTGTACATCCATGATGACACTGCAAGCACCTACACCTCAAGAGTTACGTTGTTTTAGTGCCTTTATGCAATTAGTACGAGACTTAGAACGTATTGGAGATTATGCCAAGGATTTAGCGGAAATAGCCATTAAAATATTTCCTTATCCACCTCATCCTTGTTTAACAGAGATTGCGCTGATGTCTGACCAAGCCCAAGCAATGTTAGCAACTAGTTTAGTAGCTTTAGCAGATTTAGATGAAGTCAGTGGTCGGCGTATCAAATTTTTGGATGATGTTGTAGATAGTGCTTATGAAAATTTATATCGGATGTTAGCATCCCAGCGAGATGTTCCAGGGATTATTGAGCCAATTCTACTATTAACACTAGCAATTCGCTGTTTAGAGCGAATGGCAGATCACGCTACTAATATTGGACAACGAGTTGCATATATTGTCACAGGACAACGGTAGGCAGGAGGTAGGAGGCAGGGGAGATGGGGAAGAAAATTTTAGATTTTAGAAATGCACAGTTTTTCCAATCTATTCTTCAAAACCCTTGCACTAATTTCTTTCTTTATTAGCCTGTAGCCGATACAAAAAAGCTAACTAATGCTAACAAAAGTTGGCTTTTTCTTCCTGTTTCACCCTAGCAGTGTCGGCACTATCTAGTCCACAGGCTAACACGATCA
>NZ_JACJPT010000185.1:0-6016 GCF_014696195.1 Sphaerospermopsis sp. FACHB-1094
CATTCGGGCGATAAATTATCAATTTTTATCACAGGTTATTTTCCTGTAAGGGCGAAGCATTCGGGCGATAAATTATCAATTTTTATCACAGGTTATTTTCCGAATGCTTCGCCCCTACTTCGCCCCTACTTCGCCCGTACAGGAGGTAGGAGGCAGAAGTTTTTGAATTACAAATTATGAATTATCAATTTATTTTTACCCAGTCACCAGTCACCAGTCACCAATCACCAATCACCAATCACCAATCACCAATATTATTCTGTGGGTAAAGTGGCGGTAGCAAACCAAAATTCCTCAATACCTTTGACAATTTGAAATAATTGGGCGAGGTTGCGAGATTTGGTGATGTAACAGTTTACGTGCAGGTCGTAGCTGTGGTAAATGTCATCTTCGTTTTTGGAAGTTGTTAACACTACCACAGGAATGCGTTTTAATTTGGGGTCAGATTTAATTTCTGCTAATACTTCTCGTCCATCTTTTCTGGGTAAATTTAAATCAAGAAGAATCAGATCGGGGCGTATGGCATCGGCATATTCACCTTCTTGACGCAGATAGGCCATTGCGTCTATTCCATCCCTAACTGTTACTACTTCATGGGGTAGTGAACTGGTTTTTAATGCTTCTTGGATGAGGCGAATGTCGGCTTTGTTATCCTCAACTAAAAAGATTATTTTGTGTATTTCTTCCGTTTCTACGCTCACGATCACGTCCTCCTGCTGGAATGGTAAAGTAGAAGGTTGCACCTTGTCCGAGTTGTGACTCTACCCAAATTCGTCCCCGATGACATTCAATGATTTTTTTACAAATTGCTAAACCCATACCAGTACCGGGGTATTCATCCCTGGTGTGGAGACGTTGAAAGATGACAAAAATGCGATCGCTAAATTGCGGATCTATGCCTATTCCATTATCGCGTACTGAGAATAACCATTCATCTTCTAATCTTTCTGCACCTATATGAATTTCCGGTGGTTCGTGACTGCGGAATTTAATCGCGTTACCTATCAAGTTTAAAAACAATTGCATTATTTGTATACTATCAGCCATGACAGTGGGTAACGGATCATGGGTAATGGTTGCGCCGGTTTCGGAAATGCGTTTGCGGAGGTTACTTAATGCTTTTTCTAAGGCTGTTTCTACTTCTGTAACTTGAAATGTGATCGCTTGAGTATCAACTTTAGAATATGCTAATACATCATCAATCAAGGTTTGCATTAAGCTGACTCCCTCGACTGCAAAATTAATAAATTCTTTTGCATCTTCATCCAGAGCAGCTTCATAGCGCATTTCTAATAATTGCACATAATTGGCTACTTGATTCAATGGTTCTTGTAAATCATGGGAAGCAACATAGGCAAATTTTTTCAATTCCGCATTAGACCTTTCTAAATCATGCGCCAATTGTGCTAATTCATCAGCTTGGCGTAGTACAATATTTACTATTGCTTTCCGCAATTCTAAAGCTGCTTTGATTTCTACATATTGCCAAGGTAAGGATGTTAATCTAACTGTTTCTTTCCACAGTTCAAATGATTTCCGAGGACATAAATGTAAATTCCCCTGAGTTTGATTAACTTCATAAGCTTGATTAGGATCTCCACCCCAATTAACAGTTTGAATCACCTCCGGTCTAAACCATAATACATAATTCCTTTGAGAAATAGGAATAGCTAATAAACCACTAGCGACATTTTTAAAACTAATCGCATCTGGGTAAATATTAGCCAAAGAATCCGTATAAAAAACTTCATCTTCTATATTATTCTTTAACCATTCTACTAAAAAATTCAGTTCTTCTTCTCTGGGAGTTTCACCAATCAGGGTGTAATTTCCCCCAAAACAAACTGCTGCTCCTGTGGCACTGGTTAAGTCTAAAAGATTCGGCTGGTTTTTCACCAAGCCATCAATAAAGTTATCTTCTTGGGACATATATTCAACTAAAAGTGATTGAATATAGGTCAAATTCATGCGATAATCATAATCTTCTGTTTCTTCTCTAGCGGAAATTTCAGAAAATATCACTCTCCCTAAAAATTCGCAAGCTTTCCGCAATTCATAGGAAACATATTTGGGTGTTTTATGATGACAAGCAATCAATCCCCAAAGTTTTTGATCTTTAATCAAAGAGATTGTCAAAGAAGCACCAACCCCCATATTATGTAAATATTCTATATGACAAGGTGCGGGACTTCTGAGAATAGAGTTAGTTAAATCAACTGGACGATTTGTAACAGGATTATCAACAGGAAAAATTATCACCGGTTCTATATTAGTATCGGGAATTAACCTGATAGAATTATCAATAAATAATTTTCTCGCTGGTTTGGGAATGTCTGATTCTGGATAATGTAAACCCAGGTAAGATTCTAACTCGTCTATTTTTTCTTCCGCAATAACTGAACCATGTCCATCATCATCGAATTTATATAGCATGACTCTATCAAATCCGGTGACTTTTCGCACTTCTTGAACAATGATTTGACAAAATTCTCTGAGGTTTTTTGTGTTTTCTAAGCGATTTATGGATGCTCTAGCTAAATGATAAAAGCTTAAAAAGGGAATATTTTCTTGAGAAATTGCTGGTTCTAATTCTAGAATTAAAAAACCTTCAGAATTACGGTGAAATACAGCATCAAACACTGTGTATTCATCACCTTTTTTCTTAATCCAAAGTTTGGTAGGATTGATAAAATTTAGATTCTGATCTAATAACCCAGATTTAATTCTCTCAAACTGGAACGGATCGATTAAATCTTCTAATTTTTTCTGCACCATATTTTCGGGAGAAATGCCGAAAACATTTAAGGTATTATTACTAACCTGTAATACATTTAATTCTGGTTCTTCTAATATTAACAGAATACCATAGGGCTGAATTTGGCTAGAAAGATGAATTGGTGCTTCTTTCAAGCTCTTGATCTTAATATCTGAAACATTTTGTACTTGTAAGCTTTGTACTTGTAAGCTTTGTACTTGTAAGCTTTGTACTTGTAAGCTTTGTACTTGTAAGCTGATATCCATCACGATTCCCCTCTATTATCTAGGTGCATCAAGAGTAGAGTTAGCGATAGATGTTTTCACTTGTCAGGTTTATTAACCTACCCAGATGTAACTCTCTTAGCACTTTTCAATTTTCTGTTCAATTAACTTGCAGATGATTATGTAGCTAAGAAACTGAATGAGATGTTAAATTCTAATTTGCTGTTTTCAGACTTTGTGATTACTGCGTTAATTTTTTTTCTGCCTCTTATCATTTCTTGACTTTTTTGTCATTGGGTTTTTGTCATTGGGTAGATTTACCCTAATCTTTAACTGATTAAAGTTTAACAGGTAGTTATCCTAACTACAGATAATAAATGTGAAATTAAAGTGATTAAGTAACCACTTTTTATATAGATATATTAAGAAAATATCATAAGAAAATATCAAAGGTTTGATTCTGATTCCATTGAAAATCTTTCCAGATCCGCGACTTCTAAACATTGATCATATTTGATTGAAAGTATCAAAATAAGAAGTTGGGGATCGTGTGCTATGGAAAATCTTTTTAGATCCCCGTTTAATTTTTATATCCAACTTCTAAACCACATCCGTAGGTGATAATCTTCCACAGAAAGAGGTAAACCTAAATAAATAGGTAGCCAAAAAACAAAAGCAACTATAATAGTGAAGCTGATTGTTAGACCAAGTATACGCATTCCTCTATAATAACTGCGAAGACATTGATCAACAAACCAAGCAAGTGCAATAAATGTAAATATCACTGCACTCATATAATGGTAGATAAACACACAGCGATTTACCTTTACCCAAGGTAATAAATTAGCAGCATAATTGATAACAATATATAAAGCAATCCAAGTATCAACGCCTAGATTTTGAGGAATAAATAATCGTTTTTGCTGTATTCCCGGTAGTAAGATTTTTACAAATAACATTCCTACTAAAAATATAATTGTCGCTAAACCAAACCACCATAAAAAAGGATTACCCATTGCATGAACATCATAAACCACTTTCCCCGCACCAGGAGGTAAGGGTGGTCCAAATACAGGAATGGGATCTTGAAAACTTTGAGTGATTTGATAATAATAAGCCATTGGGCGAGTCATTAATGGCCATTTGTACCATGCAGCACAGTAGGGATGTACACTAGAATCATTACCACCTAACTGAAGATGAAACTGTAAAATTTGTTTATGAACTTCTATAAATCCATAACTTGTGTCTAGCTGGAGATGAGGAATCCAAATTAAACTGTACATTAATATAGGGATAATTCCGAGAAAAAATCCCATTTGTAAAATATTGATTTGCGTAATTTTTTGCAGTGGTATTTGTGGGGTATTTTCTTGGGTTTTTATTCGTTCTTGACTGGGAGAAAGGAAAGGACGTAAATAAGTAAATAAAGGAGAGCGTGGTGATGATGAAAAAGATTGCAACCAACGAATTATCCAAGCTGCTATCCAAATTCCATAAGCACCAGCAAGAAACCATAAACCGTTCCATTTTGTCCCAATGGAAGCACCAAAACTAATTCCAGCTATGAATAAAGCAAACCAACGTTGTTTATTTTGTTTTTCCAAAGCTAATAATAAAAACCAGTGTCCGATTAATCCAAAAATCACTATATAGATATTACTTAAAGCATAGCGAGATTCTACCAAAAATAAACCATCCAAAGCTGTAAATAAACCTGCTAATAAAGCGAAACCACGACGATAACTTAATTGATAAGTGAGGAAAATAACTATTAAGGGAATTAATGAACCTGTAAAAGCATTTGCCCACCGATAACTCCAAGGAGATAATAAAGAACCTGTTGCACCGTTGACAGGATTTTGCCAAAAGGGAATATGATTACCAATCCAAATTCCTAAACCAATGATATATTGACTCAGGGGAGGATGGGCATTAAAAAAGGGAGTGTTGGTAAGATAATTATTACCAAATTGGGCAAAATAAACCTCATCAAATACGAGGGTATTAAATCTTCCTAATCCCCAAAATCGTAAGATCAATGATAGGATAAATATTGCTGTTGTACAGATTCTAAACCATTTTTTAGTCATTGGCTATTAGATGTGTAAATGTCTGGTATGGTTAGTTTACCATGACCTTAAACTATGGTAATTCAAGTAGGGCTATGATTCAATTATATTTAAATTATATATATTTAAATTGTATTTTGATGTATAAACAAAGATTAAGATCCCCGACTTCTTTAAAAGATTTCGCTATTAAACAAATAATTAATCATAGAAGTCAGGGATCTGTGCCGAGTGCCAAACTAATCATCAAGTAGCAGTCTTTTAAATCCAATACCATTAGGTAAATTATAATCTAGTAAAAATTGTTGGTAAGCTGATTCTTCCTCAATGTGCATTTTGATGTAGTCTATTTTGGGTATTTTTCCTAGTCCCAATTCTGCATATTCCAAATAACTAGAAAATTACCATTCTCCTGGTTGATCTACTATTCCTGCTTTGACTGGATTGAGGTGAATATAGCGGCAAAGATGGAAAAGATATTCAGTTTGTGAAACATTAATACTTTGAAACCGTCCCTGAAATAATATCCCGGAACGATTAAACCTTTTATTAATTGCCTTTGTGTAAGCAAGTGAGAGAGATTTCATAGTATCAGATAGAATATCATCTCTCAGATATACCAACAAATGATAATGATTAGGCATTAAACAGTAAGCAATAATATCTACTGCATTGTTTGTAAGATGTTCTTTGAGCAATCGGAGAAAATAAATATAATTTTTGCGCTCCAAGAAAATATTTTGACGATTGTTACCACGATTATAAATATGATTCTTAAAGGAATTTAAAAATACGAAATTACCGATTGTGACACCAGGGGTGCGGAATGTGGGTTACAAGGGTTTGTTGGGTTTCCACACGGTAAACCCAACCTTGTATCTTAGAGGTATGTTAGAGGAAGTGGTAGACCGTCCCAACCTTGGTCAGAAAAGACCGCTTCGTAGCAAGGATCACCACAACAATCT
>NZ_JACJPT010000186.1:0-6012 GCF_014696195.1 Sphaerospermopsis sp. FACHB-1094
GACTGGGGACTGGTGACTGGGGACTGGGGACTGGGGACTGGTGACTGGTGACTGGGGACTGGTGACTGGTGACTGGGGACTGGGGACTGGGGACTAAAAGAACTTTACCAATTACCAATTACCAATTACCAATTACCAATTACCAATTACCAATTACCCATTACCAATTTTTCATAACAATTAATCTTCAAAAAACATGAATTCCGAATCAAAACTTTCTCAAACAGCCAATTCGTCTTTTTCAATGGACGATTTTGCCAAAGCACTGGAAAAACACGATTACCAATTTCAAAAGGGACAAGTTGTACATGGTAAGGTGTTTCAACTTGACCATGATGGCGCTTATGTTGATATTGGTGGTAAGTCGTCTGCTTTCTTACCGCGAGATGAGGCTTCGTTGAGAGCAGTAACTGATTTATCGGAAGTGTTACCGATGAATGAGGAACTAGAGTTTTTGATTATCCGGGAACAAGATGCGGAAGGTCAAGTTACTCTTTCTCGCAAGCAGTTGGAAATTCAGCACATTTGGGAAAAATTATCCCAAATGCAGGAAAGTTCCCAAACAGTACCAGTGCGGGTAATCGGTGTCAATAAAGGTGGTGTTAACGTTGAAGTTCTTTCTCTGCGGGGTTTTATTCCGCGATCGCATCTAGCCGAACGTGATAATTTAGAAGCACTTAAAGGTCAAACTCTCACCGCTGGTTTTTTAGAAGTAGACCGCAATAACAAAAAACTGATTCTTTCCCAACGTTTAGCCGCTCGTTCTAGCAACTTTAGTTTATTAGAAATTGGTCAATTAGTCGAAGGCAAAGTTACAGGTATCAAGCCTTTTGGTGTATTTGTAGATTTAGATGGTGTTAGCGCCTTACTTCACATTAAACAAGTCAGCCAAAAATTTATTGACTCTTTAGAAAAAGTCTTTCAAATAGGTCAGCAAGTTAAAGCTGTAATTATTGACTTAGATGAAGGTAAAGGTCGAGTCGCTATTTCTACTAGAGTATTAGAAAACTACCCCGGTGAAGTTGTAGAAAACTTTGCAGAAGTCATGAACTCCGCAGAAGCCCGTGCTAACAGAGCAGCGAATAAAGCAGAATAGGTGATGGGTGATGGGTGATGGGTGATTGGTGAAATTATCGTTAATCTCCCAACTCCCAACTCCCAACTTCTTGATCTCCCAACTCCCAACTCCCAACTTCTTGATCTCCCAACTCCTTGATCTCCTTATGGATAAATTACCTGAAAGCAAGTCTCAGCTATCATCAGGCGGTGGTTTACCAGTGATTCAATACTGGGTAGAACAAACATTAACACCCCAAGGGTTAAAATTATGGCAAACCCTGAATCATAAAAGCGCCTGTTTATCCTGTGCATGGGGTACGGGTGGACAAAAAGGGGGTTTTGTTAATGAAGGGGGAGAATATTTACAACGTTGTGCTAAAAGTGTAGAGGCTATATCAGCCGAATTGCAACCAGGAATAAAACCAGAATTTTTCCAACAATATAATATTAATGAATTACAAAAACTGACTTCTCAAGAATGCGATCGCTTAGGTAGATTAACTTATCCTCTGATTCTCAGATTCGGATCTTCCCATTATCAACGCATTAGCTGGGAAGAAGTTTATCAAATTGCAGCACAAGCTTTTAGTATAACACCAGAAAGAATCGCTAGTTATAGTTCTGGACGTTCATCAAATGAAGCTGCTTATTTATTACAATTGTTAATGCGATCGCTAGGTAGTAACAATCTAGCCGACTGTTCCGATTTATGTCACGCCCCCTCAACAGTAGGCTTAAAAAAAGTTTTCGGTTCAGGTACATCAATGGTAAGTTTAGAGAACCTCAAACACAGTGATTGTGTAGTATTAATAGGTTCTAACGCACCAGCAAACCACCCCAGATTAATGAACGAATTAATCAAATTGCGGGACAGAGGTGGTAAAGTAATTATTATTAACCCCCAAATAGAAATCGGTTTAGTTAAATTTGCCTCCCCTGCATTTCCCATCAAATCATTACTCACAGGTGGTTCAGATATCTCAACCTTATATTTACAACCTATTCCCGGTAGTGATGTAGCCTTATTTGTAGGGTTACAAAAATCATTAATAGAACAGAATTTAGTTAACAGAGAATATCTGCAATCCTATACAACAAACTGGGCAGAAATTGTAGAATATGCAAATAACACAACCTGGGAAAATATCACCCAAACTTGCGGTTTATCTTATGAAGAAATCACCGCTACCGCTTCTTTAATCGGTAAATCATCAAAAGTAGTTTTTGCTTGGGCGATGGGTGTAACCCAACAAGAAAACGGAGTTGATAACATATTAAGTATAGCAAATACCGCCTTAATTACAGGAAACGCGGGTAAAATTGGATCAGGAACAATGCCCATTAGAGGACATTCAAATGTTCAAGGATTTGGATCAATGGGTGTAACTATTCACTTGCAAGAAGAAATCAAACAAGCACTATCAAAATTATTAGGAAAACCTCTCAGCGAAACACCTGGTTATCATACCCGTGATTTAATAGCAGCAGCAGAAAATAGTCAAGTAGATACTCTCTTTTGTTTAGGTGGTAATTTGTATGCAGCTAACCCTGATTTACAACAAGCAAAACAAGCATTATCGCAAATAGAAACCATATTTTATGTATCTACCAAACCCAACTTAGGACATTTTCACGGACTAGGAAAAAACCAAACATTAATATTACCAGTTTTCAATCGTTTTGAAAATCCCCATAAAACCACAACAGAATCAGGTAATAACTTTGTGAGGTTAAATGATGAAGGTAAAAGTCATTTACAACCCCATAATTCTCATTTGATTTCCGAAATAGAATTGATCACAGAAATTGCCTATCGTCTACATGGGGAAAATCCAATTAATTGGCGAAAATTGCAAGATCCAGTTTATGTAAGAGAATTAATTGCTAAAACCATTCCTGGTTATGAAAAAATTGGAGAAATTGATAAAACCAAAGAAGAATTTATCATTGCAGGGCGAATTTTTGACGAACCAAAATTTAAAACACCTGATGGTAAAGCGCAAATGTTTATCACACCTTTACCACAATTATCAATACCTAAAAAATCAGATTTTGGGTTTACAGAAAATCAGCCAGGAATTGTTTTGATATTGGGAACAGGGCGCAGTTATGGACAACATAACACAGTAGTTTATCGCAGTGAAGATAAATATAGAAATATGCCCCATCGTCATTGTATTTTGATGAATAATTTGGATATTAAAAAAGCAGGATTTCACCCACATCAACGAGTGAAGGTTAAAGGGGATGGGGGAGAATTAGAGAATATAGAAATTATTTCTGGTGCAATTCGTGAAGGGGTGGCTTTTATGTTTTATCCTGAAGCAAATATATTATTTAAGGGGAAAATTGATCCGAAAAGTGGCACACCTGCATATAAAAGAGTTCCGGTTTTTGTTTATCAATAAAATCTCGTTTCCTGTTTTCAGATTTTTTATTTCTCACGCAGAGGCGCAGAGAACGCAGAGAAATGAGGGTTTAAGATATACTTGGAGAAGATATATTTTTTCTTCTAATTTCTAGACTTTTATTTCTGTTACCTGTCACCTGTCACCTGTTATAATCTTAAAAACTCTATCAGTAGTGGATAAAGTAGAGAAAACTATGGTTGAGCAACTTTTAATCCAGGATATTGATCATTGTGATATACCGGATACCAACCTGCTAGTTACAGAAGATGATACACAAACGGGTTATTTGTATGGTTACTAATACTTTGACATTAAACTTAAATAGTGTTGATCTTACCGATGATCAATTTTATCAACTATGTCAAAAAAACAGTGATTTAAAATTTGAACGCACAGCAAAAGGAGATTTAATTATTATGCCACCAGTGGGGGGAGAAAGCGGGAATCGAGAAGCAGAAATGATTGCCGATTTAGTTTTCTGGAATCGTCAAACAAAATTGGGTTATACTTTTAGTTCTTCGACTATATTCAAATTACCAAATGGGGGCGATCGCTCTCCTGATGCTGCTTGGATTAAAAAAGAACATTGGGAAGCATTAACCCCGGAACAAAAACGCAAGTTTCCTCCCATTGCACCAGATTTTGTGATTGAATTAAGATCAGCAACAGATAATATAGAAACTCTGCGTTCTAAAATGCAAGAATATATGGATGCAGGGGTAAAATTAGGATGGTTGATCAATCCTCAACAGCAACAGGTAGAAATTTATCGTTTAGGAAAAGATGTAGAAATCAGAAATTTACCGACTGAGTTATTAGGTGAAGAGATATTACCTGGATTTAGTTTGAATTTAGATTGTTATTAACATTTATTTGTAAAGTAATTTTTTATCAAGGTAATTTTCAATTTAACTATGATCGGGTAGTAGACTAGCACGACAAAAGGAGTATCTATGGCAACAATTACTATTCGCAATATCTCTGATGAGTTAGTGGAGCGCATTAAACGTTTAGCAGCACAAAAGGGGGTTTCTATGGAGCAAGAAGTCCGCGATTTGTTGCAAAAACGCTATGGGCAAAGAGATGAAGTGCTTACTCGTATTCGTCAACGGGCGGAAGTGTTACCAATGGAAGCGGAAAGTCGGGTACAGTCTTGGAAATCAGAAGGAAGACTCTGATAGTGATTGATACGATGGTATTTGCTTATGCCCTCTTGCGCGTAGAGGACAAGTATGAACAGGCGATCGCTGCTTTAGAATCTGTAGATCAAATTATCGTACCTGATTCGTTGTTTGCTGAGTTGGGTAATGTGATTTGGCAATGGATACAATTTCGACAATTACCATTGCAAATAGGTTTAGATTCCATGCTGGATGCTGAGGCATTAGTTGATGTGATAATTTCCAGTTCTCAAATTCGGGATATTGCTTTAAAACTAGCAGTGGAATCAAGTCATTCCTTCTATGATACGTTATTTGTGGCAGCAGCAATTCAATCTGATACTCAGGTATTAACCTATGATCGAAAACTAGCCACTAAATTTGGCCATTACGTTCTCTTGTTGGAATAAGTTAGGATCAGTTAATAGAGTCCTCAAATAGTGGATAAAATCATGGTTGAGCAACTTTTAATCAAGGATATTGATAATTGCGACGTACCAGATGCCAATTTGCTAGTTACAGAAGATGATACACCAGTGGATAATCTCGCATCTGCCAAACAACAACGTTTATTAGTCGGTTCTCTTTACAGTGCTTTGCAAAATCAGGTTTTTTTAGCTGAAGCTAATGTTGGTGTCTACCATACCTATGGTGAACCTGCCATAGTTCCCAATGTATTTGTGAGTTTTGATGTAGAAACACCGCAAAATTGGTGGGAAAAACAAAATCGTTGTTATCTGGTTTGGAAATTTGGTAAAACCCCAGAAGTAGTGATAGAAATAGTTTCTAATCAAGATGGTGAGGAATTAGATAAAAAGCTAAAAATTTATGAAAAAATGCGGGTTTATCATTATGTCGTCTATGATCCTAATCTAAACTTAGGAGACAAAGTTTTAAGAGTTTATAGTCTCAAAGCCAGACGATATGTAGAAACTACAAATAATTGGTTAGAAGAAATTGGTTTAGGTTTAACTTTATGGGAGGGAGAATTTGAAGGTAGGAATGATACTTGGTTACGTTGGTGTGATCAAGATGATAATGTTTTAATGACTGGTGATGAAAGAGCAAAACAGGAAAAACAACGGGCTGAAAATGCTGAACAACGCGCTCAATTATTAGCAGAAAGATTGAGAGCTTTGGGTGTAGATCCTGATAGTATTTAATCAATATTTTATATGATCTCGTTCCCAGTCTCCAGACTGGGAATGCTATCAGGAGTCTCTGACTCCGGTTAAATATCATTTTTAATATTGAGCTTGTCCTAAGTTGACAATTTAATAAACAAACCTGTACACTCATAGACAAACCTATGAGTGACTTTATGTTTAAACCTCATGAATTTGCTAAAAAAATCGGAGTTTCAGTCAAGACCTTGCAAAGAT
>NZ_JACJPT010000187.1:0-5914 GCF_014696195.1 Sphaerospermopsis sp. FACHB-1094
AGTTGGGTTTTGAATCCTAGTAGCATACAGTGATTTTACTGTAATTCTGTCACAAAGCAAAAGATGACAGGAAATTTTCAGTAAATGTGAGTATTTGTTAGTATTGGTTAAGAAAACAGTAACTAGCTACTAACCCTGGGGGACATGGCTGCACCAAATCTCCTGTAGCGTAAGTTCCCGTATGTCCTGCGGTACTTAATCCTAATTTTAGGATGTTGATACTGGCGTTAATATCTCTATCTTCAACAAACCCTCTTCTGTCTTGAGGCTAGTACGGCTGCACGGAAGTCAACAGGAATATAAAATTTAATATACAGCCTATTACAGCTAAATGAATGAAGTACAAAATTGAATTATAAATCCTGGTCGCCAACGGATTTTAATGCTGATCACTGATAGCTGACTGCTGACTGCTATAAAAGAGAAATTTTCAAATGACTATTTACTTTTACAAAGTTTGGCAGCCCTATGGCTGTTTTTCTAACTTTTCTCCCCACCCTATCGAAATTGACGGTACTTACTGGCCAACAGTTGAACATTATTATCAAGCGCAAAAGTTTGCTGGTAGTGAGGATGAGGTTTTTATACCCTTAATCTATGCTGCACCTACCCCTGAAGAAGCGGCTGCTTTAGGTCGATGTGGCGATCGCAAACTGCGCTCAGATTGGGATCTGGTAAAAACTAATGTGATGCGAGCAGCTGTACTAAAAAAATTTCTCACTCATGCAGACATCAGAGAAGTGCTTTTAGTTACTGGGGATGAAATTTTGGTGGAAAATTCACCCACAGATTATTTTTGGGGCTGTGGAGTAGATAAAACAGGTCAAAATCATCTAGGTAAAATCCTCATGAGTGTGCGTGAACAAATCCGTCAGTTAATGTTGTTAAAAGCAATTACCAATTCTTGATAGCAATACCATCATTGCTGACGGTAAAGGAGGAATCTCTCAAAGCACGCAATATAATGTTACGTGCGCCGTTAGCATCTCTTGTTTGCCCAATCTAAATTTCACACTACCAAAAGAGGGTTAGTAGCTAGTACAGCACGGCGTAAATAGGGCTTGCTGAATAAATGTAAAACCTAGATAAATCAAGGGATTGAGGATGATTAAAATTAAAATTGTGCAAGGTTTTAGGTACTGTGAGCCTCAGAAAGCTTGTACTTTGTTAGTATTGGCACAATTTCCAAATCAAAAAACTCCTTGATAGCGACTTGTACTGAGCCTGTCGAAGTAAGCGTGGCGTAGCCATACTCCTTGAACTCCTGTACCCTCACAGATAACTTTTTCAGGAAACCCTAAATAGATTTGTTTCAAAACTTAAAATATAAATGAGTGAATACTATAAAATAGTAATAAAATAGAAACCCTTGCTAATAAAATATTTCTGGATGTAATTGACCTATTTACTCAACTTTTCTTAAATCATTTTTCCGATAAAAGTAAAGTTTAATTGCAAAAAGAGAAAGACTATAGACAAATAATTTTTGAGGTGTTATTTTAATAGTTGAAGCTAAAGAAAAAAGCTTCCCTGGCAGATCAAACAGCTAGAGTTGAAAAGAAAAGAAAAGAAAAGGAAAGACAAGAGAAAAGAAACGTAGTAAGAGGTTAAAAAGCTGTTAAATTCCTATCTGTCTCGTCGAAACACCGCAACACCCAACGCGAACGCTTATATTCCCTCAAATTAGTGAGAATCAGGGGGCAATGTAACTGGTTTTCATTCCTTGTTGATCAAGGTGATGAAAGAAAGTACATCCCTGGATAGTATAAACAAGGGGAGGGAAACACCAAGCTAGTAGATGTTGGGTGTTGTTGTGTTTGGTAATAAATAAGAAATAATGGGTAATGGGTAATGGGTAATAGGTAATAATTTACTACCAATCACCAATCACCAATCACCAATTACCAATCACCAATACGTAAGTTTGTACTACAATTGAATAGAAAAACAGTTTAAATAACGATTTATGTCAATTATTGCGCTCAGAGCGTGGTATCTACAGGATTATGAACCTATTACGGAATTGGAGAAACGCCCTCCAGATATTCGTTTGAGTAAAAAAAGCCTGCTAAAATCAGGGTTGCGTGCGGATTTTTTAGAAGATAGCGATGAAGTCAAAGCATCAACTTGGTTTAGGCGCTATTTGGAAGGTGAAAATATAGAATTTTATATTGAGGGTAGTGGTGGTTATTGTGTAGCGAACATTGACTTAATTAGTCATGAAATTTATTTAACTAAACAAAGTTTGTTAGCGCAGTTAGAACCAACAATTTTTTTCTGCTATCAAACTGAATATGCAAAATCTAGTGATTTGCTCAGAGAACAACTGCAAGAAAGTTTGCAACTTTTAAATGGTAAATCCCGTCTACCCCTAACATTAATAGAATCATCCCGTCCCAGTCATGCACCGCTAAGGTTAAATCGTACCATGATGCGGAAAATCCGTAAGAGTTTATTATTTATTGCGGATACCACACCTATTACCAGCATTGATGGGAAAGAAACTTGTCAATTAATTCCTAGTCCTAACGTCTGTGTAGAAATTGGTTATGCAATGGAAAATAAACGTTCTGAACAAATTGTACTAGGACAAATGCAACGTCCAGAATTAGAAGGACAATTTCCCTTTGATTTACCCACACAGCAAATTTTACAATTTAGGGACGGTGCAGAACTGAATAAAATCCTCACCGTGACTATGGAAAATCAATTAGCACGATTTAAACTATTTTTTTGACAACTGTTTGTTTGAAAACTATTTTCTTAAATTTTTTCAGCCCATTTCAGATCCCCGACTTCTGTGAGAAATCAGGGATCTTAATTTTGAGAAGTCGGGAACTGTTGAGGGAGAAGTCAGCGTCATTTTGGGAAAGTAAAATTACGGTTCGTTGCCGTATTTTGGTACATCTGGCACTTCTCCCGTATGCTTACCCTTTTCATTGGGGGCTGACGTGGTTAACAATAGGTTGGATGTATAGAAAATAATGTGAATTTATGCCTAGAACTCCCAACGAATATGCGATTCACCTCCTGTTGGAAAGTGGTCATCCGGAAGAAGTGCGCTTTCCCACTATTCAAGATTTTCAAAAGTGGTATAGTGGTGAACTTGTACCAAAGTCTGCTTCTAATGACTTTATTAACGTACCGATTAAAAATATTCAAGGCGAATATATGGTGGTACGTCCTTCTAAGATTATAGGGATTCGGGTAGAACCGATTTTTAGTTCTAGTATTGAAAGATGATGAGAAAAACCCTTGCTTTGTTTTCCTTGAGTCTGGGAATTGCCTGTACAAGTCCTGTTAGCTCAGTTTTAGCTCAAGTAACGATTCCTCTGCCAGCACCAGCACCAGAATCAATACCAGTACCAGTACCAGCACCAAATACGCCTGAAGTTGTACCAGCACTGCAACCTATTTCCCCGGAAACTGCTTGTAATTCTCAAAGATGCTTGGGTTGGGATGAGCAACTTTGGGGGAGAAATGGCGATCGCCAAGCTTTATTAACTTCCATTGATCACAGTTTGCGTTATCTGGAAACTAATAGAGCGGCGGAAATATATGCTAACTACCCCATCAAGGAGATTACTCTAGATCGGGTACGTCGGAGTTTATTACGCTTCCGACAACTGGTGGTGAGTTCTAAGTCAGCAGCAGAACTACAAGCGGCTGTACATCGGGAGTTTGCTTTTTACCAGTCTACAGGGAACGATGGCAAGGGTACGGTTAAATTTACTGCCTATTATGAGCCTGTGTATACTGCCAGCCGGGTGCGAACTTCTGTATACAGATATCCTATGTATAGAGTACCACTGGATTTTAAAGAATGGAAAAAACCCCATCCCAAAAGGGTAGAATTGGAAGGTAAAGATGGTTTACAAGGACATAAAGGCAGATTACGCGGTTTAGAAATGTTGTGGTTCCGCGATCGCCTTGAACCTTACATGATCCAAATTCAAGGTTCTGCCCAAATTAGATTAACCAATGGACGGAGAACTTCTGTAGGTTTTGCCGGAGGAACGGATTATCCTTGGACTAGCATTGGTGGAGAACTAGCAAAAGATGGTAAATTGCCATTAAGCGGTTTAACCATGCCTAAATTAATTAGTTATTTCCGCAGAAATCCCAGAGAAATGAATAATTATTTACCACGCTGGGAAAGATTTGTATTCTTCCAAGAAACCAACGGTGCGCCAGCTACAGGTAGTATTAACGTCCCCGTAACCGCAGAACGTTCCATTGCTACGGATAAATCTCTCATGCCTCCTGGTGCATTAGCATTGATTCAAAATGCGTTTCCTTTTCCTGCGGGTGGAGGGAGGTTAGAAAGACGCAGAGTTGATCGGTTTGTATTAGATCAAGATACAGGTAGCGCGATTAGGGGACCTGGTAGAGTAGATTACTTTATGGGTACTGGTAAATTAGCGGGCGATCGCGCTGGAATTACTGGAGGCAATGGATCACTATATTATTTATTGTTGAGAGAATAGGTGACTGGTGACTGGTGACTGGTGACAGGTGACTGGTGACAGTAAACAGCGATAAGTCATAACTGATCTATCTCCCTCTGCTCCCTGCTCCCTGCTCCCTGCTCCCTGCTCCCTGCTCCCCTGCTTTTCCCAGTCCTCAGTCCCTAATCCCTAGTCCCTAGTATGGTGGATAAGCAAAATCATCATCATCGGCGTAAATATAAGAATTGGTAACACCAGATATTTCTGCTTTAGAAACATCTGGTTTCATAAATTCTTTACCAAATTCTTTGTAATCTTCAAAAATCTTACAAATTATTTCCGATTCAGGAGAATCAGAAGCAATCATATATTTTGTTAAATTTGAATCTTTAGGATGTTCATAATTTACAGTCGCAGCCACCAAAACAATATTCGGTTCAATACCTCTTTCTTCGCATTCAATAATCGGGCAAAAAATCCCATGTGCATGAAATAATGGACCTTTGGGAGTTAATGGTTTGTTCTGAAAACTGGCATAAGCTTTTTCTAATTCTCCCGCAAAACCCCCAGTCAGTCTACCTTGTTGATATTCAGAATAACTCTTACCAAAACTTGCGCCGGCTGCACCACTGAGAGTTAATTGTAAAGGTGATTGATGTAAAAACTTTTTATCTTCACCGACTAAAAAAATCAGATGGCGAGTGTAGATTTTAAATTTCAGTTTATTAGCTAAAAAATCATCTTTGTAATCTTTAAAAGTACCTAATCTAATTTTTGTGTCTCGGTCCTGAACGGATAAGGGACCACGACGGATAATTACTAATCTGGGGGTAGTGGTAATAAAAAATGTGTCTACTTCTCCAGAATCAAATTCATGTTCTATTTCTTGCCAATTATCATCAGGTTGAAAACCCACAGCTTGAGCATTATCGAGTTTAAGGGCTAAACCATAACTTTGTAAACCATCTTCACCATAGCGGGGTCTGATCATTTGACACCAGGGGAGGGTTTGGGATGGTGGGGCGTTAAATTTTTCGTCTTCAAAGTCGAACTTAGCATGATTACTGTTAGCAGATGCTTTAACCATTTTTGAATATCCGTGTGTTTTATTTTACAAGTTTATCTTTTCTACTATCTTTTGTACCATCTTTTGTACCATTCATCTGGGATGTGTGGCACTTTCTGAATTAGATTTTAACAATTTTCCTTGGGGGGTGGTTGGTTTGGGGTGAAGTGGGGGTAAGTGGGTATAATTTTTATATCATGGGTGATAAGCGTCTATTTTAACGGTAATTTGTCGTGTTGTATCAGGGAAGGATAAGAGGGAATGAACCACGAAGACACGAAGGAAGCGAAGGAAGAAGAGAGCAAGTCCTAAGTTGACAATTTCATAGACAAAACTATACTTATATTGACAAAAATCAATATATTTTTAGGAAAAAATCAACTACTTGATATATAATATG
>NZ_JACJPT010000188.1:0-5877 GCF_014696195.1 Sphaerospermopsis sp. FACHB-1094
ACTGGTGACTGGGGACTGGGGACTGGGGACTGGGGACTGGGGACTGGTGACTGGGGACTGGGGACTGGTGACTGGGGACTGGTGACTGGTGACTGGGGACTGGGGACTGGTGACTGGTGACTCCTGACTCCTGACTACTACTAATTTCCGTTCAGTTTCTTTTCGACTAACTCGTTAGTTAGTTTAGGTTCAGCGCGTTTGTTGGTCTTTTTCAGCACTTGTCCTACAAAGAAACCTTTGAGGTTGGTTTTTCCTCCCCGGTATTGTTCTACTTGTTGCGGATTTGCAGCAATGATTTCATCTATAATTTGTCCTAGAACAGCCGGATCACTGATTAATTCTTGACCTGCAAAGGCTTTTTCTGGTTCTAGCCCATTCAGTAAATCTACTAATTTCTCCTTTGCTTGAGCGTTGCTAATCTTACCATTTTCTATTCTGGTAATTACATCTGCAAGACTTTCAGGTTTCAGTTTAATTTCGGAAATGGTGAGTTTTTGTTTATTTAAGTAGGCTGCTATATCTTGGGTGATCCAGTTTGCAGCAGCTTTGGGATTTGCACCAGCGTTTATAGCACTTTCAAAATATCCAGCTACAGAACTATCTTCTGTTAAAACTCGCGTATCATAAGCAGAAAGTCCTAACTCATTTTCATAACGATGGCGTTTTTGTGCAGGTAATTCTGGTAATTCGCTTTTCCAAGTTTCTAATTGTGCATCAGAAACTTCAATAGGTGCTAAATCAGGTTCAGGAAAATAACGATAATCGCTAGAACCTTCTTTAACCCGCATACTGCTAGTACGTTGTGAACCTTCTTCCCAAAGTCGGGTTTCTTGAATTATTCTTTCCCCTGCTTCAATAGCGGCTATTTGACGCTCAATTTCATAGTCTATCGCTTTTTGAATGGCACTAAAGGAGTTCATATTTTTAATTTCTACCTTCGTACCAAACTTTTCTTGTCCTACAGGACGGACGGAAATATTCACATCACAACGCAAAGATCCTTCTTGCATATTGCCATCACTGACACCAAGATAACGCATAATGCGACGTAGTTCTTGGGCATATTCCGCAGCTTCTTGGCCTGTTCTCAGGTCTGGTTCAGAAACAATTTCCACCAAGGGGACACCAGCGCGGTTATAGTCTACCAGAGAATAACTAGAACCTGCTAGGCGATCGCTTCCTGCGTGTACAAGTTTTCCTGCATCTTCTTCCATGTGCAGACGAGTAATACCGATGCGTTTACGGGTGGGGTTTCCCGCTTCGTCTACCATTTCTATTTCTAACCAACCATGTTCAGCTATGGGTAAGTCATATTGAGAAATTTGATAATTTTTCGGTAAATCAGGATAAAAATACTGTTTACGGTCAAATTTACTATATTCAGCGATTTGACAATTTAACGCTAAACCTGCTTTAACTGCATATTCTAGAACTTTGGCATTAAGTACAGGTAAAACTCCTGGTAAACCCATACACACCGGGTCAATATTGGTATTAGGATCTGCACCAAAAGCGGTGGAACTGCTAGAGAAGATTTTGGTGTTTGTAGAAAGTTGACAATGGGTTTCTAAACCAATAATTGCTTCGTATTCTGTTTTTACTGGTGTAGCTGTGGTCATATTATCATGTTGATGATTTTGCTTTAGGGTACTATTTTAGCGTTGTCGGGAGTTGTGCTAAAGGATGAGCTTGTCCTAAGTTGACAATTTAATAGACAAACCTGTACACTCATAGACAAACCTATGAGTGACTTTATGTTTAAACCTCATGAATTTGCTAAAAAAAGTATATGACAAGTTCTTTAAAATTAACAACTTATGAATTATGGCAAAATGAAGATGGTAGCTATGATTTCTTTCCATCACATAATGAAAGCGCCCGTGTTTTGCTAGATGATAATTCTCAATTGATAAAAAAATTTGAAGCCAATTCTTGGGAAGCAGCACGACAACAGCAATATGAATTTCTAGGATGGGGTAATTATCAACCTGTTTCTGATTTAGATGAAAGATATGTTTCTACAACTGATTTACAAGGTAGAAAAACAACATTTATAGCCCACGGATTTTCTGTAAAAGAACACAGAAAAAGTCCGCAAAAACGCAGGAGGCACAACAAAGCAAGCGGCAGAAGAAAGAATACAGAAGGTGTACGGAAGAGGGAAAAATTAGAATGAACCAAATCTTGATTAAGGTTTCGCGCAATCTCCGTCAGGAGATCCCGCAGGGTAGACACAAAGCAGCAAAGACGCTAAGGAAAAAATATGTTTTTGCAGATGTGGTGTAAATACATGAAAATTGTTAAAAATTGAATAATTAATTAATTAATTAATAGTGAGATATTTTGTCATAATTGAGAATTTAAAATACAAAATTCAAGTAGGGGCAACCACGGGGGGTTTGCCCCTACTGACTCCTGAATTCTGACATTTTGACAATTTAACGCTAAACCTGCTTTAACCGCATATTCCAAAACTTGTCCTACCTATAAGTGGACAGATTTTTTGATAAAATCAGAATATGGACAAGTTCTGTAATTGTTGATGAGAAAAATTTGCCAGATGTAATTCGGGTTTTTTAGTATCTTGCTGAATGCTTACTTTTTTTCTTTCATTGGGATGCTATCATAAAAAAACTGAGAGTTTATTTACAACCTTCAATGATACAAATATCATCAGCAGTGCGAATAATCTGAGTTAATTTTAAACCAGCTTTCGTAAATAATTCGTGAAACTCTGCTGCTGTTCTTTCTTTACCACCAGGACACATCACCAACATATTCAAATCTAACATTTTTGCAGCACCCGGAATATTACCAGGTTCAATAATCATTTCTAAAACCAATATTTTACTATGCTCATCCATAGCATTTCGACAATTTTGCAGAATTTTAATTGCTCTTTCATCATCCCAGTCGTGAACAATATGTTTTAAAAGGTAAGCATCTCCTCCTGATGGAACTGCTTCAAAAAAACTACCGCTAACAGTTTGACAACGACTAACTATATCATGTTTTTCTAATGTTGGTTGACAATGTGAAATTACATATTCTTCATCAAAGAGAATACCTTGGAGATGGGGATATTGTTGTAGAAAATTACTTAACATTTCTCCATATCCTCCACCTACATCTACCAAGGTTTTAAAGGGGGAAAAATCATAAACATCGAGAATAGCTTTTTCCTCAACTAAAGAAAAACAATTCATGCTTTCCTCAAAAATTTCCGCATCTTGAGGATGGGATTTAAAATATTCAAATACACCCATCCCAAAATGATGATCAAATGCTGGTTTTCCGGTTTTCACACTATAAAACATTTTCCCCCAAGGTTGATAATGGGGTGCATCTCCTAGCATAATAGCAGTTGCTTTGACTGATTGCGGATGATCACTACATAAATGTTCAGCTAAAGGAGTGAGGATAAAGTTTTGATTATCTGTTTCTTGAAAAATCCCGATACTTGCTAAAGCCCTCATGAGACGATATAAAGCACTAGGATCACTTTTTGTACTTTCAGCTAATTCTTGACAGGTTTGCTCACCTTGTTGCAAAATATCAGCAATGCCTAATTTAGCAGCAGTGGAGATAGCTTGAGCTACCCAATAACCGCTAATCATTTGTGTTAATTGAGTATGTAGAGAAAGTTGAGTTTCATTCATTTGCAGTTTACCACTTTATTGATATTGGTTGGACGGTAATCAATCAGAATCCAAAATAAACAATGTAGGTAAGAATTAAGTGATTTCTGTTCCTAAATTCTTACGTTTAAATTATTTTGTTTTTGCACTGCTATCTATTATGAAACAAGATGGGAATTTTGCGGGTATTGATGTAATGAATTTTCATAATCTTCTTCTTTTAAGGCGTAATCACGTTGAGTAAATGGAGAGCATCCCAATTTTGACAAAATAAACGCAACAACACTAAAAAATCTCTCACAATTTCTCACAATCTCTCACAATCTCTTATCTTTGTGTCCTTTGCGTCCTTTGCGGTTCAATCATATCAAGTCTTGGAGCATTTTAGTTCCCTAGATAAAAATACTAGATAAAAATAAATTTACACATTTGGGATGCTCCCAGTCAATGGATATCTATAGCTAAATCTTTATTAATGTCAACAATGTCAACATTATTTTACATCATATTTTGATATAATGTAATATTAAGAATTATAAATATTATTGTGATTATGGGCTAATTCCCAAGTGCAAAAATGTTTATAATTCGGACTTTTTAAGTTTACACCCTGTATATCTACTGTATATCTAATCTGAAAATCCCTATGAAGACAGATATCAATTTCCAGCAACTCAACTCACAGACCGTAGTTGCTAAAAATACACCCAACTTTTTGGGGGAAATAGTCCAAGAAACCCTAGCTTTAACTCGTCGTCTATTTATTCAATTACAACGTCGTCCTTCTACTCTAGCAGCAGGGATTATTCAACCGGTGATGTGGTTGGTGTTGTTTGGTGCATTATTCCAAAATGCGCCCCAGGGTTTATTTGGTAGTACGACAAATTACGGACAATTTTTAGCGGCTGGTGTAATTGTCTTTACCGCTTTTGCTGGGGCGTTAAATGCCGGTTTACCTGTGATGTTTGACAGGGAATTTGGCTTTTTAAACCGTCTACTGGTAGCACCTTTAGCTTCTCGTTTCTCAATTGTCTTTGCTTCTGCTATCTTTATCATTAGCCAAAGTTTACTGCAAGCGGCTGTAATTGTCGGTGCAGCGGCGTTTTTAGGTGCAGGTTTACCGGATGCATCCGGGCTAGGGGCGATCGCTCTCATAGTATTTCTACTAGCTTTAGGTGTCACCGCCATTTCCCTCGGTTTAGCCTTTGCTTTACCAGGACACATTGAATTAATTGCAGTAATTTTTGTGACTAACCTACCTTTATTATTTGCCAGCACAGCTTTAGCACCATTATCCTTTATGCCAGGATGGTTACAGGCGATCGCTACCCTCAACCCCCTCAGCTATGCAATTGAACCCATACGCTACTTATATCTAAACAGTAATTGGGGATTAAGTGATGTTGTCATGCACGCTTTCTGGGGTGATGTTACCTTTGGGGGAGCATTGTTAGTATTACTAGGATTTGCTGTAGTGGCTTTACTCAGCATTCAACCCCAACTACGCAAGACACTGGCTTAATATAGAAGCATGATTAAATGAGGCAAAATGTGAGGGGAAATCTCATGAACAAACCATTTTTACCAGTTCCAAAAATCTTAGTTGCCACTTTCGCAGGAATTAGCTTTGCATCTGTTTTAGTAGCACCACCGAGTTTAGCTGATCCAAATCAACCTTTTGCTACTTTGGAGACTGATAAAAATAGCAATTCAATGTTAGGTAATGGTTCAGATTTCAATATGTTTAACCTGATTCATCAGGCAAATTTCGGCACTCTCAACTGGAATTCTGAACAACAAAATCAACAGCTAAATGACGCAGCAGCAGCGTTTAAAGCCAGACAACAAAAACTTCTGCAAAGTCAGCAACAACCAAACCCAAATTCACCAACTACAACTTCACCAACTACATCCGGTGAAAATGCAGTACCGTTGATCAATTTACCTGCTTCAGATCAATGAAAATAGCAGTTACACAAGATTGGAATAAAAGCTGATTCTTGCGTAGGGGTAATTCATGAATTACCCCTACTTTTGTTCTGTTTTGCGTAAGTCCTGGAACAGTCAAAACCTCAACTTCTCATCCTGGTTGGGTTTGAAGTTGAGGTTCTGGAAAATTATTAGTTAGGGCTTGCTGAATAAACTCAAAACCTTGATAAATCAAGGGTTTCAGGTGGAAAATCAGGAAATCAGTGCAGGATTTTTCAGGGGTATACTCCTAAAAGCGTGCATTTTCCGG
>NZ_JACJPT010000189.1:0-5837 GCF_014696195.1 Sphaerospermopsis sp. FACHB-1094
TTCATTGGATGGAAGATATCATGAGATGTTGACATTTTCACCCTTAATAGGACTACTATAACTGAATATGTAAACTTTTGTAACGACATTCAACATTTCTGATTTAGAGTATAGATAAATATGAACAAAAAATATAAAATATATTTAGATGTTTGTTGTTTAAATCGTCCTTTTGACGATCAAAGCCAACCGCGTATTTACTTAGAATCACAATCAGTAATAACAATTATAAATCAATGTCAGTCAGGAAACTGGAAATTAATTAACAGCACTGCTTTAATTGCCGAATTAAACCAAACCCCAGACCTAGAAAGACTAAAAAATGTCAAAAAAATGCTTTCTATTGCTAAAATAAAAGTAATTAATAGTCATTTTATTGAAACCAGATCAACCGAACTACAACAATTAGGATTTTCCAGCTATGATGCTACTCATATCGCTAGTGCAGAAAGGAGTAACGCCGATGTATTTCTCACTACAGATGATAGACTAATTAAAAAAGCAAAGGCAAATTCTCAATTAGTGAATGTTAGAATTGATAACCCGGTGCAATGGTTAGCAGAAGTAATACAACTAGAGGAAAATAATGATGAAAACTCACAATGAAATTATCAAACAAGGTTATGATGCTTTAATCAAATCTTTAGGAGTAGCTGATACAATTAGATTTATTCAATATCTAAGTCCAGGAAAAGGAGACTATACCAAAGAACGTCATCAATGGTTAGATAACCAAACCTTAGCAGATGTTTTTGCAGAAATGAACCAAGTAGAAGACACCAACGAATATGAAGAAATTATTGAATAGTTGTATTTTATCAGATGCTTTAGAGTATATCAAAAACAAAAATATCGTTACAGAAATGGATAAAGAAATAAAAGCATTAGAAAAGAAAAGAGAAAAATACAAAAACATCAAACAGGGAATGATGCAACAACTACTAACAGGAAAAACGAGAATAATTGATAATTGATAATTGACAATTGATAATTATATGATCTTCCTTAGCGACTTTGCACCTTTGCGCGAAACCCATATAGTAGAAAACCCACATTTTCCGTAGGGTTTTAGCAATGCTAAACCCTGACAATATCTGTTGATTAATTTCTTGATTGCCAAAATTATAAAAACACAGTAAAATAAAGTTATACCCCACATCATACAAAAGGTATAACCAAATGACCAGCATTAAAACAGCCATTTCCATAGAACAATCATTATATGATCAAGTCAATGCATTAGCAACAGCAATGAAAATACCCCGCAGTAAATTGTTTGCTATTGCAATAGAGGAATATTTGCACCGTAAAAAACAACATCAAATATTAGAAAGTATCAATGAAGCTTATGCAGATGGTTTAGATGAACCAGAACAAATCATGTTAGAAAAAATGAGACATCATCAAGGGAAAATACAACAAAAAGAATGGTAATCAAACAAGGTGATATATACTGGATCGACTTAGGAGAACCCATAGGTTCAGAAACCGCTTATCTGCGTCCTTATGTAGTTATTCAAAATGATTTAATCAATAATTCTCAAATTAGGACAGTGATAGTTTGTGCATTAACTTCTAACTTGAGACGAGGAAAAGCCATAGGGAATGTTTTACTAGAATTAGGAGAAGCTAATTTAGATAAACAAAGCGTAGTCAATGTATCACAAATTTTTACAGTTGATAAATCCTTATTAACTGAAAAAATCGGTACACTATCCAAAGAAAGAATTAGACAAATTTTAGCAGGTTTAGCAATTATCACAGAACCACAAGAAACCTAACCTTTAACCTTTGCACCTTAGCGACTACCCTGCGGGATCTCCTGACGGATATTGCGCGAAACAAAGACACAATAAAATCAGTAATTTTGAATAGGAATTAAAAATTAGTTAAAATAAAACCAAACGCAAATACAATATAAACTTATGACTTATACCCCAATAAAAGCACTCACCTTTGAGCAATTTTTAACAGAATATGGGGAAAATACCCGTTATGAACTAATTGATGGAGAACTCAGAGACATAGAACCAACAGGACCCCATGAAGAAGTCGCGGGAAATATAGCCGGGAGAATTTACACACAAATTATATATCATAAATTAAACTGGTTAATACCAAAAACTTGCTTAATTAAACCCCCTGCTGCGGAAGCTACAGCACTCCGTCCCGATGTCATTGTATTAGATAAAAACCAACTGAGTCAAGAACCACTTTGGCAAAAAGAACCAATAATTTGTAACGGTAAAACCATTAAATTAGTTGCGGAAGTTGTCAGTACAAACTGGCAAGATGACTATGCTAGAAAAATAGAAGAATATGCCTTTTTAGAAATACCAGACTATTGGATATTAGACTTTCGTGCATTAGGAGGAATACAATTTATAGGCAACCCAAAACAACCGACATTAACAATTTGTCAATTAATTAATGGAGTATATCAACAACAAAAATATCGCTTAGGAGAGAGTATTTTTTCTCCACTATTTCCAGAATTAAAACTTAAATTAGATGATATAATGCCATAAAATAATTATACCTTTTTGCACTATGTCTATTACAAAAACCCCTCTCTGCGCCTCTGCGACTCTGCGCGAAAAATAATATACTAAAAAATAAACAGTAAAAACCATGAACGAAGTCGGACAACCAGAACGCGCAACCCAGAACCGAGTCATCGCACTACTCACCCAAAAACTAGGTTATCAATACATAGGAAACTGGTACAACCGCGCAAACAACAGCAACATAGAAACCGACTTACTCACCACATTTTTACGAGACATTCAAAAATACCCCCCAGACCTCATCAACAAAGCACTTCACGAACTAACCAAACACACCAACGACAAAACCCAAAACCTCTACAACATCAACAAAGAAATATACACCCTCCTACGTTACGGTATCAAAATCAAACCCGAAGCAGGGGAAAACACACAAACCCTTTACCTGATCAACTGGGAAGAACCCTTAAAAAATAGCTTTTACATTGCTGAAGAAGTCAGCATCAAAGGGGAAAACACCAAACGACCAGATATAGTTTTATACATTAACGGTATCGCTTTAGCAGTGCTGGAACTAAAACGTAGCACTGTACCTGTTTCCGAAGCAATTCGCCAAAATCTAGACAATCAAAAATCAATATTTATTAAACCCTTCTTTAACACCATACAGCTAGTCATGGCAGGTAACGACACCCAAGGACTACGTTATGGAACAATTGAAACCCCAGAAAAATATTACCTTACCTGGAAAGAAGACACCCACAGCGAAATTATCAACACCCTAAATATTACCAACATCTTAGATCAACACCTGCTGCAACTATGCGAAAAACACCGCTTTCTAGAAATTATCCACGACTTCACCTTATTTGATAGCGGTATTAAAAAAATCTGTCGCTCTCATCAATACTTAGGTATAAAAGCCGCCCAAGAGTATATCAAACGTCGAGAGGGTGGTATTATCTGGCACACCCAAGGCAGCGGAAAAAGCTTAACAATGGTCTGGTTAACCAAATGGATACGAGAATATAACCCCAATGCCAGAGTATTAATAATTACAGACCGCGAAGAACTAGATGGACAAATTGAAAGTATTTTTTTAGGTGTCAATGAAAACATTTACCGCACCCAAAGCAGTCAAGACCTCATTACCCAATTACAAAATACCACACCCTCATTAATTTGTTCCTTAATACATAAATTCGGGAAAAATAACAGTAACAACGAATCAAAAGATTATCAAGAATTTATCAAACAAATAAAACGCAACCTCCCGCAAAACTTCCAACCCCAGGGAGAATTTTATGTATTTGTCGATGAATGTCACCGCACCCAGTCCGGTAAATTACATAAAGCTATGAAAAAAATATTACCAAATGCTTTATTTATCGGTTTTACAGGAACACCATTATTAAAACAAGACAAACAAAAAAGCATCGAAGTTTTTGGTAACTATATTCACACCTATAAATTTAACGAAGCAGTAGAGGATCAAGTAGTTTTAGACTTACGTTATGAAGCTCGTCATGTAGAGCAGTATATCACCTCTCAAAGCAAAATTGACCAATGGTTTGAAAGTAAAACCAAACAATTAACAGAAACCGCAAAAGCAGAACTCAAAAAACGCTGGGGAACAATGCAAAAAATCCTCAGTTCCAAATCTCGACTAGAGATCATAGTCAAAGACATCATGTTAGATTTTAGCACAAAAGACAGATTACAAAATAGTAAAGGTAACGCCATTTTAGTAGCTGGAAGTATTTACGAAGCGTGTAAATATTATGAAATTTTCCAAAATGCAGGTTTTAGCAAATGCGCCATTATTACATCTTATGATGGTTCACTGCAAAGCATCAAAGGAGAAACCACAGGTGAAGGAAAAACCGACAAAATACATCAATATGAAATCTATCAAAAAATGCTCAACGGACAAAAACCAGACAAATTTGAAACAGAGGTAAAAAACGACTTTGTTCACCATCCTGAAAAGATGAAATTATTAATAGTCGTCAATAAACTATTAACTGGTTTTGATGCACCACCAGCAACATATTTATATATAGATAAATCCATGAGAGATCATGATTTATTTCAAGCAGTTTGTCGAGTCAACCGATTACATACACCAGACAAAGAATATGGTTATATTATAGATTATAAAGACCTATTTAAAAGTTTAGAAAAATCAGTTTATGATTACACATCAGCAGCATTTAGTGAATATGACAGCGATGATATAAACGGCTTATTAACTGATAGATTAGAAAAAGGCAAAAATGACCTAGAAACCGCCAGAGAAGCAGTAAAAGCCCTTTGTGAACCTGTAAAATACCCTTATGATACCCCAGATTATATTAAATATTTTTGTGGCAATACCCAAAACCCAGAAGATTTACAAACCACCGAACCCAGAAGATTAGTATTATATAAAAGTGTTGCTGCCCTAGTCAGAAAATATGCTAATATTGCCAACGAACTAGAAACCGCAGGATATACAACCAGAGAAATTTTTGATATTCAACAAGAAGTCAAACATTATCAAATTGTCTCAGAAGAAATTAAACTAGCAAGCGGTGATAAAATAGATTTTAAAGTTTATCAAAATGATATGCGTCACCTGATAGATAGTTATATTGGTGCAAAAGAAAGTCAAATTTTAGCCAACTTTGAAAATTTGACTTTAGTAGAATTAATAGTTAACAATGGAGTGAGTGCAGTAAATAGCTTACCTCCAGGAATTAGAAATAATCAAACTGCTGTTGCAGAAACTATAGAAAATAATCTGCGAAAGTTAATCATAGAACAAGAACCCACCAACCCCAAATACTTTGAGAAAATATCAATTTTATTAAATGAATTAATAGCGATCCGTCAAGATGAAACTCTAGCATATCAAGAATACTTACAAAAAATAGTCGCCCTAGCTAAACAAATTCAACAACCAAGTACATCATCCCAATATCCTGAGAGTTTAGATACACCTGCTAAAAGATCATTATATGATAATTTAGATCAAAATGAAGAATTAGCGTTAGATATAGATGCAGCAGTGAGGAATAGTAAACAAGATAGTTGGAGGGGAAACAAAATGAAAGAAAGGTTAATTAAAAACGCTATTAAGAAATATATCAAACCGGAAGATTTAGAAAGTATATTTGAGATAATTAAACAGCAAAGTGAATATTAAGGTGATGGGTGATGGGTGATGGGTGATTGGTGATTATTTATTAATTTGACGACAAGATTATTTCCTGTAGGGGCGAAGCATTCGGGCGATCAATTCTCAATTTGACGACAAGATTATTTTCCGAATGCTTCGCCCTATGACTA